>CAYSHJ010000716.1:0-2599 GCA_964430385.1 uncultured Planctomycetaceae bacterium | reverse complement strand
AAGACGACTTGTTGCAGCTTCAAGATTTCGGCGCGATCGAGGATCGGTTGCAGCTTCGGCAATTCGCCGGAGGTCGTCGTCTCGGCGATGTTCAGCTCGTCCTCGTACGACGGGTAATCGACCAGGATGCGAAACATGAATCGGTCGAGTTGTGCTTCGGGCAGCGGGTAGGTTCCTTCCTGTTCGATCGGGTTCTGTGTGCCGAGCACGATGAACGGCTTTTCCAGCGGAAAGTCTTGGCCGGCAATCGTGACCTTGTATTCCTGCATCGCTTGCAGCAATGCGGCCTGCGTCTTTGGAGGCGTGCGGTTGATTTCGTCGCCCAACAGGATGTTGCCGAAGATCGGACCTTTGACGAACCGCATCTGCCGGTGACCAGTCCCTTCTTCGGTTTCGAGAATCTCCGTGCCCGTGATGTCCGACGGCATCAAGTCGGGGGTGAACTGAATGCGGCGGAACTGCAACGACAGCAGGTCGGCGATGGTCGAGACGATCAGCGTCTTCGCCAATCCGGGCACGCCTTCGAGCAGGCAGTGTCCGCGCGAGAACAACGCGATCAAAATCTCTTTCAGCACTGCTGGCTGCCCGATGATCACTCGCTCCAATTCGCGAGTCATCTTGTGGTAGGCGTTGGTGAGTTCTTCCGCCGCTCGCAGGTCGGCATCGTCCAATCGATCCTGGCCGGATGATTTCTGCATCGTGGTCCTCGTGGTTGTCGTCGGTCTTGCGGTGCACACATCAAACATCGCAATTACGTAGGCTAGCCCGCTTGCCGCACACGTCAATTCACACGACCACTCTGCGAACCCTCGCGGGAATCATTCCGCCGCGGGCCACTTGACTTGGAACCACGGCTCGACGCGCTGTCGCCATCCTTCGGGGATCCAACTGGGAACGTCGCGGTGATGGGTTTCCTCGAATAGCTGCTCATTGATGGCCACTTTGTCCGCGGTCATTTGGCCAATAAACGTCAGTAGTTCGGTGTCACGATACGCGGTTTCTTGGGCAGAAAACCGCTGGAGAACGCGAGGATCATTAGCACCCAGAAGACCCAAAACTCCATTGCTTTGGGGCTATGGAAGTCGAGCTGCGGGAGGAAATACTCAGCCAGCAACTTGCCAGCAATGACGGTCACCAACAGGTAGGCGGAGACCTCAAACCGCGGGAACTTCTCCAGGAGTTTGATGAAGGCGACCGCGGCGTATCGCATCAGGATCACGCCCATGAAGCCGCCCATGAACACGACCCACAGCTTGGTCTTTCCTTGAGGCATCGGAGGGATGAACGCCATCGCCGCGAAGATCGAATCCACGGCGAAGGCGATGTCGGTCAGCTCGATTGAGGCGATTGTCAGCCAGAAGTTCGGATACTTCTTGCCGACCGGCCCGAGGACGTTGGTTTCGTCGGCGTCGGGCACCGGGATGACGGTTCGAGCCTCCAGTTCCGCGAGTTCGCTTTCGGCTGAAAGGGGCATGCCCGTGTTGGCATCGACGAGTGTGGGCCCCCCTTCGGGGCTTTCGACGATACTCTCGTCGACCTTCTCGTGCGCCTCGACGATGAAGTACTTGAGGGCGACATACAGCAGATACAACCCACCCAGCAGCTTCGCCCAATGCCACTGCAAGAGTTGGCCAATGAAGGCGATCGCCGCCAGACGAAAGACGAACGCGCCGATCAGCCCCCACGTCAAGGCTCGGCTTTGCTGGTGCTTCGGCAGACGCCTCGCCAGCATTCCCAGCACCAAGGCATTGTCGACCGATAGAATGCCCTCCATCACAATCAGGATGACAACGATGATGATGTCTGCGGGGGCGAAGACTTGGCCGAACATGTTGCCTCACCGACGAGTGTTGAAAACCACCCGCACTATTGTGATGGGAAGACGAGGGTGCTGCCGAGCCGCGACGGGGATCGGTTGTCCGTCGCACGTTGTGCCTCGGCGGAAGCCTCGCCCGCCCTAAATTCAAAGTAGCGGAATTGGAGCGAAGTCTTGCCAACGAGGCAAATGACCGAGCGCGACGATGACTTCTTCCTTATCAACGGCTGGGTCCGGTCGCACGGATACCGCTCAGGTTCAGCCGCGATGCGGAGCAACGTCGGTTGCAGCCCGTTGTTAGCCGGCCTCCGGCATGGCGTCGAAGAATTCAACGATCCCAGTCTCCAGTGAATACTCGGCGCCGACAACGCGGAGCCCGTCTCTCTGGATCAACTGCTCGAGAACCTCCGATCCGTGTCGCAGATGGTTTGCGGAGGCGCGGACGTTCGCGCGAACGGCGTGCCGTACCAAGGCCTCCGGGTCGTGTCTGAGTTCTGTCGCCAGTAACGCTTCCACGGATGGCCTAACCCGGTCGACGATCGAACGCAGATTCCGCGACTGGTTTTCCGTCGGTTGCTGAAGTTCCTCCAAAGTGGCCAGAACAGCCCCGCACTGGGAATGCCCCAGAACCACCACCAGCCGTGTGCCGAACCGCGCCGCGGCGAACTCGACGCTGCCGATTTGGGAAGAAGCAACTATGTTTCCGGCAACTCGGATGACAAACAGGTCGCCCAGGCCCTGGTCGAAGACAATCTCTGCCGGCACCCGCGAGTCGGAACATCC
>CAYSHJ010000715.1:0-4739 GCA_964430385.1 uncultured Planctomycetaceae bacterium | reverse complement strand
CCGCGACCACAACCCCTACGGCTTCACAATGTGGTTCGCCGGCGGCGGAGTCCGCGGCGGCCAAACGATCGGCACCACCGACGAGATCGGCCTGCACGCGGTCGAGGATCGTCTGCACGTCCACGACCTGCACGCGACGGTGCTGTCATCGCTCGGTGTCGATTACATGGAGCTGGTCTACAAGTACAAAGGCCGCCCCGAGCGAGCGACGATCAACGAGGGTACAGTCTGCACGAAACTGTTCGGTTGAAATGTTGGTGGGGGCGATTCCCTATCCAACCGGACCGCGAAATTCGCCTGAGAGACGGCGGGGCCTCGCGGCTGTATTGGTTCCACAATCCGAGTGCCTCGTCGAACTGTTTTTTTTGCCCGGCTGCTTCATCGAAGCCGTGCTTCTCGACAAGTCGACACAACCGGTGGCTATTCGCCAAACTGCAAGCGCATGACTTTGCCCTGACCTCCACGTGTGTCGACTTGGCCCGTGAGAATCAATTCTCGAGACTCCGGCGAACGGAGCGCGACCGACGTTGGGTGAATCTGTCCCGTCGCGAACCGGCTGAGTAGGCGTCCCGAGGAATCAAACATCTGTACCGACTTTTGTTGGTGCTGAGTCACGTACAAGTTTCCCTCGCCGTCGAGGCATAGACCAATCAAGTGGTAATCGACCGACGTCGACTTCGGCATCTGCACGAAAACCCCGTGCGATTCAATCTGTCCCGGCTGAGGAAGTTGGAACACCAGAATGCGGTTGAGTTGAGATTCAGCCACGTACAGCCGTTGCCGCGACGCGTCGAAGGCGACGCCGGTCGGGTAACCGATCTGCCCGGCCAACCGCGACACCTTGCCGCTGCCATCGACATAATGCAGCCTACCGATTGGAGTCTTGATCTGCACATAGCCCGGATCCGTGAAATAGAACCCGCCGCGCGGATCAATGGCCAAATCGGAGGGTGCTCGCAGCGGTACGCCTTCGCATTCTTTGGCCGCCACACCGATGACCTTGCCGTTGAACGACAGTCGCACCACAGCACGGCGCTCGGTGTCGCAGACCAGATGCGTCCCCTCCGGCTCGATGCGATGCCCTTTGGGATTGTTAAGCGTCGCCCACACCGACGCTTGTCCCGTGGGAGAGAATCTCACGATGCGGTTGCGATGCGACACGTAGCCAAAGCCCTGCGAGTCGAACACAATCCCATCGCAGTACGAATCCAGCGAAAGCATCGTGTTGACCGACTTCGAATCGCTCGTCCTTTCGAAAAGACTCTCGACGGAATCAATGACCGTGCCCTCGCTCGGACGTGTCTTAGCTGACTGCGTGTTTCTTGCCGAACGCTCGTTGACTGGACTCGGCTCGGCAGGAACCGCCAACGTCGTCGGCGGCGCGGCGGTTTCCGGCGGCTGTTCCGTCGAAGAGTCCGTCGTCGTGGATTCGTTGGTCGGTTCGTTGGTCGGCGCAACCTTTAATGTGTCTGGCAGCAGACTCGGTTTCTCTGGTGGTGCGGTGGTGGGTTCGTCCTCGACGAATTCTGGAAGCGGTTCGATCGCTGACGATGGCGGCGTCGCGGGGTGACGCTGCGAACTGACCGGAACCTTGGGAAGTGGTTCAGGCAAGAAGACATCGACGTCGGGAAGCGTTCGGATGGGAAGCTTGACGGCCTTTGGTTCAGCGACCTCCTCTGTGGGAGGGACCGGCGGGTCGACATACTCGGCGTTCACCCGCGGCAACGGTTCGTTGGACGCCGACGGCAAGCTGACCACCGCGACGTCTTCGCGATGACAATCCCGCTGCGACGTCGGCAATTGGCGGCACCCCCAAATTGTACACAGGCTGACGGTCGCCAACGTCAAAGGAGACCGAACAAGCCGAGAGAATTGAACAAACGGAGATTTCATATCGCACCGATCCTGACGCATGAGACGCCTGGGGGCAGGCGTTCGTGTCGAAACCGACGGGGGACGTGTGACAAGACTGCGAGTTCATCGCGATGTATCGGCGGTACGCGACCGGATAATGACGGATGTTCGTGTCAAGGCCGGCGCCATGACGCCGAGTGCGGCGCAGCGTCCGACGCACAGCGAATACAACCGAGGTATCGAGCGAGCACTGAAAACCGATTGCTTGCGTGCTTCGGAACGCGCAAAGAGTCCGCTCCGTGACAACCACGGTACCGAGTCGTGTCGCAGCAAACTTACAGATTCCGCCGAGGATGCTCAGTAGACGTGGTGCATCAAGATTCGCGAACTGGCGGACGACTTGGGTCGAGCTGATTGTTCCGACTACGAAATCAAGTTCACCTGCGCCACTGGCGGGGAACCGCGATACAATGCCGCACCTCGCCGAATCGCGTGCTTGCACCGATTCCGTTGGTCCCTCCAAGAACCAGGACATGAGCCGAACCATGCCCACCGTTGTGTTCCGCAGACCTCCATTCGCAGGTGTTGGACTACTGGCATTGATTGTCTCGGCGTCGACGGCTCTCTCGTCTAACGAGCCGTCCAGCGACAAACCCCTCGATCCGCAAGCGGTCGAGTTTTTCGAGAAGCGCATCCGGCCGTTGCTCTCCGAACGCTGCTGGGTGTGTCACGGTGCCGAGCAGTCGGAAAGCGAACTTCGTCTCGATTCGCGCGCGGCGATGCTCGAAGGAGGTTCGCGTGGACCGGCGATTGTGCCGAACGAGCCGGATAAAAGCCTGCTGATTCGCGCCGTCAATCACGCCGACACGCTGACGATGCCGCCTAAGGAAAAACTCGCACAGCGAGACATCACGGATCTCACGGAGTGGGTCAGACGCGGAGCCCCGTGGCCGAAATCTCCGAAGGTAAGCGACAAGCCCAAGAAGCCGGCCTCCAAACCGGAAGCCTCGGCGATGGAGTTCACGGCCGAGCAGAAAAACTTCTGGGCGTTTCAACCAATAACCGATCCCGTGCCACCGTCGGTGCGCGATGTGTCGTGGATTCAATCGCCGCTCGATCGGTTCGTCCTGGCGGAGTTGGAAAAACACGGATTGCAACCCGCGCGACAAGCCCACAAGCGCACGTTGATTCGCCGCGCCACGTTCGATCTACTCGGGATTCCACCGACGCCTGAAGAAGTCGCCACGTTCTTGGCCGATGAATCTTCGGACGCCTTCGCGCGTGTCGTTGATCGGCTGCTCGCGTCGCCTCGCTACGGCGAGCGTTGGGGCCGGCATTGGCTGGACGTCGCACGCTACGGAGACTCGAACGGCCTCGATGAGAACTTGGCTCACGCGACCGCCTTTCGGTATCGCGACTGGGTCATCGCCGCGCTCAACCGCGATCTGCCGTACGACCAGTTCGTGCGCGAACAAGTCGCTGGCGACTTGCTGCCGTTTGCAGGCGATCCGAACGATCCCGTGATCGTGGCGCAGAACGCCGACCGGCTGACGGCCACCGGTTTTCTTGTGATCGGCGCCAAGATGCTGGCCGAGGATGATCCACTCAAAATGCAAATGGACATCGTCGACGAGCAGGTTGATTCGCTCGGCAAGGCGTTCCTGGGTCTGACGCTGGGTTGTGCTCGCTGCCACGACCACAAGTTCGATCCGATTCCGATGGCCGATTACTACTCGCTGGCCGGTATCTTCAAGAGCACGAAGACGATGCTCAATTTCCAGGTCGTGGCTCAATGGCAAGAGCGGCCGCTGGCGTCGCCGGTTCAGTTGCAGCGATTGGTCGAAACCCAGCAGCAGGTCGCCACCAAGCAGAACGAGATCAATCAATTGGTGCAGCAAGGTCAGCAGCAGTTGCTGGCGGAGGCTCGCGCTCGCGTCGGCGACTACGTGCTGGCGGCCACCCAACAGATCGTTCTTGATCGCGCGACGTTGATGTTCGGAGTTGCTCGCGATGCTGACCCCAATGCTGCGGTGCCCGAGGGTGTGCAGATCATCGAAGCCGAAAATTATCAACGCGGCTCGGCGATCAAGCTCAGCACCGGTTACGGTGAAGGCATCGGCGTGATCTTGAGCAACGGCAACGGCGACTGGTTTGCCGAATACGACGTGACCACGCCGTCTGCCGGGCTGTACCAACTGGAATCCCGCTACGCCGCCGCCGGCAGTCGGCCGACACAGCTTTCCATCAACGGCACCGTCATCCGCATCGATGGACTGAAAGAAGTCACCGGCACGTGGAATCCCGACTCGCAACGCTGGCACATCGAAGGACACTTTGAATTGAAGGCCGGAGTCAACCTGATCCGCCTCGACCGCCGCGAGCCACTGCCGCACATCGACAAACTGCTGATCGCTCGACTGGACGATTTCGTAGGACGGATTGTCAATCCGTCCCCGCGCGGTGCCGATTCCGACGGTGTCGATGCGGAAAAGAATTCGGACGGATTAGCAATCCGTCCCACGTCGCCAGTGCATCCCCCGTTCGTCGCGCAGTGGAAACAATTCCTTGAAAAAACCGCCGATGATCCGAATACACTGTTCTCTGATTGGCGTGAGCTGCTGACTCGCCTCAAGCAGGTCGAGTTCGCGCGATCCGCCGCCGCGCGGAGCGAAGCTCACGCGCGGGCGACACGCCTGGCGAAAGAACTCGTCGAGGCTCAAAATGCCACGAATCCGTCCGACGTGCGGCCTGAGGCGCTTCGAAAATTGCTCATCGATACGGCCGCCGGTGCTCCGTTCGCAGTACCGAAGGATTTCGAGCAACTGTTGGGCGAAGAGACGCGTACGGCGTTGACGCAGCGGCGCGGTGAACTCAAGCCGCTGCAA
>CAYSHJ010000714.1:0-5319 GCA_964430385.1 uncultured Planctomycetaceae bacterium | reverse complement strand
CGCCACCGGCACCAGAAACTACAACCGACTCACTCAAGTCATCGCCTAACCAAATTCACAAAGTGCGTCGTGCGCCCTCGTGAGGGGTTCAGAAAATGATCCTGACGCGTTTTGGTGACAGAGGCCTTCGCGTGTGTCGGGGTGCAGATGGCTAGGCTGTGGTTCTGCAAGCGGTGTCGGTTCGACCGGCGTGCGGCTTGGTGAGGCCCGCGGACGTTTTGACGAGGCTGAGCTGCAACGACTCCAGTTTGACCGGCTAACTCATCGCACCTTTGGCGCTCTTCGACGGTAGCGGTGTCCAACCGGCATTCAAAATGGTCAGTCGCCCTTGCCCGCCTGCCGGCAAGACCCACAGCCCGAACAGAATCAACAACAAGCCGTGCAACACGATACTCGTCAGCAGCCCTGCGCAATTCGTGTCCAGCTTGTGACGCAGCCAGGCCGTGAACCCGACGATGGGACGAATCGTGGAGACGTCGGTCGGCCTTCAGAGTCAGGAAGAACTGCGGAATGTTGGCGACTCGCTTCGCCGGCTTCTTGGCCGTCTTGGGCCGGCTGACTTCAGAACGAATCGCCGCGTCATCCGAGTTCGTTTGCTCTGGAGTCGGCTCGTATTCGCCCGCGCTGGGCTGTTCACGAACTTCGCGGTCGGGCGCTTGGTTGCGAAACCAATTCGGCTTTGGCGGCGGTTTCGGAGGAGAAGGCGGCTGCGACATGATGCGGCATGGTAACGAAAAAGCATTCGCCGATCAGCGGCACCGTCGCGCCAGCATTGACACCTCGTCGCAGCGAGCGTGTGATGCCGTCGCTCGTGGTAGCCGAGGCCTCGGCAGCGTTCTGAACGTTTCGCCTCTCCTGACCTCGGCACTGAATTCCTCCGCGCGTTAGCCTGACCGGGGTGGTCCGGCTGACCCTCAAAGACGTGAACCCCACCGGGCTTGCCCCAGTGGCTCGCGGGATTTTGCACTACTTGTCGTCTGCAATTGAGTGCAGGAGTGAGTAGTGAAGAGGCCCGTAAACCACTGGGCCAAGCCCAGTGGAGTCGCATGATGGAAGCCTAACGCGCCTTCGTCAGCCCGTTCTCCGGGACGAAATCCATCATTTGCCAATACGTTGCACGACATTTGGCTCGCGTGCGATTGCATGTGATCCAGACCGAGCCGAAGATTATCCGGGTCTGGATAAAGACAAGTTCGGCGTTGGCGGAGTTCGCCTAGGAGGAATGCCTGTCATGCAACTTTACGACTACAAGTTTGTGCGACTCGAACAGGAAAACACGTGGTTCAGCGGGAAAATGCCAAGCGAATCGACGCTCGGCGGCTACGGAGAAATCGTGCAACAGCACGCGAATGAAGGATGGCGGTTGGTTCAGATCTTCGCGCCAAGTATTGGCACCGCTGGACAACCGACGTACTTCGAGTTGATTCTGGAGCGACCGAGGCATGATCTGAGCTAAACCGTTCGGCCGGAACGGCGAAGACGTAGACCCCTGGCTTGTTTGGGGGCGTCGCGGCAGCCGAGGTAATCAACGGGGCCGGCGGGCATACGTGGGGCTTGGTCAAGGTTGCCCGGATGGCCGCCAGTCATTGGGTAGATGAGACTCTCGCGCCGGAATGAAAGAACGGGAGTGGGGCATGCAAGGATTCGGAGCCGAACGACTCAACGGAGGATGAGGTGGCCGACGACAACACTTTCCGTCTGGTGCTTATTATCGTCATCGCTGCATTCGCGCCGTTCGCCGTCTACCACCGTGTCCGCTCCATAACCAACGAGAAACTCGATCGGTGGCAGGAGGGCGTCTTCATTCTTTTCGGACTGCGGCTGAGCGGACTGCCCCTGTTCGTTGGTGGAATCGCTTGGATTATCGACCCGCAATGGATGGCATGGTCGTCGATTGCGATTCCTACATGGCTGCGTTGGCTAGGAGTTGCCGTCGTGGGATGCTCGGGCATCCTTATTTTGTGGACGTTTCAAAACCTCGGCAAGAATTTGACGGACACGGTCGTGACGCGGAAGGACCATACTCTCGTGACGAGTGGCCCGTATCGCTATGTTCGGCACCCGTTCTATCTGTCGTTTGCGCTGGGCGTCCTGGGCGGGAGTTTGGTGATGGCAAACTGGTTTGTCCTGCTGGCGGGTGCTCTCCCCTTCGGGTTTCTGGTGGCGCGTACGAGGATCGAGGAAGCGAAGCTGGTGGAGCGGTTTGGCGCCGAATACCAGGATTACATGCGACGGGTGGGGCGATTTGTGCCACGATTCAAGTTGTGAGAAGTTCGAACAGCCGCAGGCTTTGGTCGGCGAGCGCGGCGTCGGAGAAGGATTCTCGGACGCGATTTTGGCCGGTGGCGGCTAAACGCAGACGCTGGCCGGGATCGAGCAGCAGCGACTCGCATCGAGACGTCAGCGCGTCGATGTCACCGGGTGGGAACAGCAGGCCCCCTTGCGTAGCTTCCAGAAGTTCCGGGAACGCGCCGTGGGCCGGTTGGACGACTGGAACGCCGTTGGCCATCGCTTCGAGCACCGACAGACCTTTCGGCTCGCGATAGACCGTCGGGATGCTGAACAGATCCAGCGACTTCAAGAACGCCACCTTGTCGGCGTGCGTTTCCGGACTCCCGACGTGCTGAAAGGCCGCACCGAGCGAGGCCGCTTGTCGGCGGACGTCTTCAAAGTATTTCCGGTCCCGTTCGCCCAAGTAACCGCCGACGCGCAGTCGCGTGCGCGAATGTTTGGCATGCAGCTTTGCGAACGCGGCAACCAGTTGATGCAGTCCCTTTTCCGGACAGATGCGGGCGAAGTATCCGATCGTGAACGGATTGCTGGCGGAATGAGGCTGACCATCATGACCTTCGAGCGAAATGCCGAGCGGCAGGCGATGAAAGCGGTCGCGCGGCAATGACAACTCGGACGACATGTGTTCGGCGTAGTAATGGCTGTGAACGATGAAGCCGTCAAAGTCGCGAGCGCGGTCTCGCAACGCGGTTAGCACCGGCTCGTGATGCGATGCCGGCAGCGCATCGAGAAAGATATCGTCACCTTGCAGCACACAGAGCACTTGGCCCGCGAAGACTTCCTTGAGCTGTCGCACCGCACCGGCGAGCAAGGCATTGCTGAAGAGCACGATGTCCGGCTTGAGCTGCCGTCCGAGGAAATCCGCGAGTACTTCGACGTGGTCGCGTTGCGGCCCGGCTTCGCCCGCGAGCATGTCGAGCGTCAATTGGCCCAACTCGCGGGCGTCGTTGCCGACGGCTCGCCGTGTCGCGAGATTGATCACGGATGGCCAATCGAGAGCGTGCTTCAACACCTGGGGCACCGACCGCCACCAGCGCCACTTCGAGTTCAAGTAAACGTTGATGCCGCCGAAGAAAACTCGCGACGTGCTGACGTTGGCTTCGTCGACGCGGATCGGCGAGTAGGTTGGGATCAACGAGACCTCGACACCGCGAGCCATCAACGCGCGAGCCCACGTATTGTCGTGCATGCACGACCCACAAAACATGCCGGCTCCGCCGGCGGTGATAATCGCGATGTGCATGCCGATCCTTTGGACTTCGAGTCTTCTTATTAGAGTCTTCGGTCGTCAATGATGCGCGTCGTGCGCGCAATTGGTCCCCTCTCCCCGCCGCGGGGAAGAGGGTTAGGGTGAGGGGGCCGAGCGCTCCACGTGCCCATAAACCCCCTCACCCCAGCCCTCTCCCCCGATGCGGGGGAGAGGGAGCTAGGTTTGTGACGAAGCCCGCGATACGAAAATCTGGGACAGAAACAAGCAGGCTTCGTGGCTTCCCATTTTTCTGTCCCGGATGTTCCTGTAAATCCCTCCGCGAAAAGTTCCGCTCAGTCGTCATCAGCGGTTCTGATCGTCGCAATCGTCAGGCTTTCACGCGTTGGAGCGATCAGTGCGATGCGGCCGTTGGTTCGGGTTTGTTGATTTTTGGCAACATGATGGCTTGCCATCGGCGGAGCGTCCGCATTTTGCGTGTATGTTTAGACGGATCGTTGCGCTCTCGTTGGTATCGCTCCCGCTCTCCGAAGCGGGGTGAGGGCTGGGGTGAGGGGGATTGGGGCGCCGTTGGAGCGTTCGGCCCCCTCACCCTCACCCTAACCCTCTCCCCCGCGGCGGGGGAGAGGGAACCGATTGCGCACACGGTGCGAATAATTGACAACCGAAGACTCCGACAAGAAATCCCGAACCCCAAAGCCCGTGCTTGCCATGTTCGACTTTCGACGATTACGAAATGACGTTCTCGCGCTCGCTTTGTTTGCCGCGGTGGCGTATCTCGGACTCAGTTTGGTAAGTTGGGACGCCGCGGACCCGCCGGCCGTACAGACCTATCCTGTGCGTGAAGTGGCTCATAACTGGGGCGGCCACACGGGAGCGATTCTGGCTTACGGCTTGAGAGCCGGTTGTGGACTGGGTGCGTACTTCGTTTGGCTGTCACTGCTGGCGATCGACATGCGATTTTTCTCGCGACGCCAGGTATTCGGCTGGAATCTCGTGGCTTTTGGCTGGGCGTTGTTGCTCGTCGCCGTCTGTTTGAGTCTGCAAATGCTCATGCCCGGACTCGGCGGCGGGCAGATCGTTGGCAGCGGCGGTTATCTCGGCGCGTGGGGAGTCGCGTTGCTGCAACCGCTGTTCTCGCAGGCCGGGCTGATGATTCTGATCGGCTCGTTCGCAGCATCAGGGACGTTGCTCGCGGGTGACGTGCTGTTTGTCGATGCCGCGTTGGATTTGCTCAGCGCACCGTTATGGCTGTGGAACTGGGTTGCCTTTGGGCGGCGCCGGCGTCCAGTGAGCGAGCGACTGAAGAAGCGAGAAGCTCCGCTGGCTCAACGCGAGTCGTTTGGTGGGTCTGCAGCCGAAGCCGCCTTGACTGACGTCGCCGGCTGGACTGACTTAGCCGCCGGCCTTGTGCCGGCCGAGAAGGGGTTTGCCGAAGCGTGCGACACCTCATCCCCGGACGGGACGGCCTTGGCCACGAGGGCCGAGGCTACGGATGACGACGAGCCTGTTGCGGACGCGGATGACCGCTTGCCGATCAAGGTCAATCCGCCCGTCACGGTGACATCGGATCGCGAGCGAGTCATCGCTCAGCTGGAGGCCACGAGTCAGCAACCGGACGGAACGACGTTTGAGCTGCCGAGTTTGGACATCCTCGAAGATCCGGCCGTGTTTCCCTACGAAGAGTTGGCGAGGAAAGCACAGATCGCGGCCGTCACGCTGGAAAAGACGTTTCAGGAATTCGGTCTGAACGTGAAGGTCAGCGAAATCGACACCGGGCCGGTGATCACTCAGTTCGAATTGTCGCTGGAAGCGGGTCT
>CAYSHJ010000713.1:0-2432 GCA_964430385.1 uncultured Planctomycetaceae bacterium | reverse complement strand
CCAAACTCGAATGCAAATCCCAAAGCAGTCTGTAAACTCATCATGGCCTCCGTGCGTGTCTTCAAGTCTCGGTCAACACAACAACTTAAAGACACCACGGGGGCCATTTCTGTGACGGGCTATGAATAATTCAGGCTAGCGTCCGGTTTGTGTGTCTCCAACTGAACCGGACGCTAGCGCGTTCCGGCTGATCAACACGATCTTGTTCATGGACGGATTTTTTGAATCTGTTGATTGCACATTTTGTCGCGGTCGGCACAGTGATCCGTCTCATCGTCCGAGTCCTCTGCACATCTTTCTCGTGTGGACATCCGGTGAACACCGCATGCGGAACCAGCCAATTCGTGTCAAAACCGAGAAACCCAGTTCCGCCGGAAGTCAGCGTTGAGTATTCTTCAGTCGAGCAGTCCGGAGTCCGCCAGCGATCAAGGGAGCCGAAAATGACACTTCCAGTCATTCTTGAACCAATGTCCGATAATCGTGTGCGTGCGCACAGCACGGTTCCGATTCCCGTCAGCGCGATCGGTGATGACGCCGATGAGGCATTGCGGCTGTGGCGGAAGTCGTTTCGCGAAGCACTTCCGGCGGGTGCCAAAGTCGTCATGGTGAACCCGGCTGAGACTGAGGATCATCCCTTGGCGCCGGTGGCGGGGCTTCTCAAAGACCATCCACTGTTCAACGATTGGCAGGAGGCCATTGAGGAATACCGCCGCCAACGAGATCCCGAAGATGACGTCTGAACCTGCTGTCGATCATTTTGTGCTCGACACCGATATTCTTTCGCTGTTTGAACAAGGCCATCCGCGCGTTCTGGTCGAAGTGCTGCAGCGGCCCGTGACGCAGCTGTCTTTCACGGTGATCAGCTTGGAAGAACAACTCTCCGGTTGGTACACGCTGCTCCGTCGCTGTCGCACGTCAGAACAGATCGAGCGCGCGTACGGCGGATTGGCGGCGACATTCACGACCCTCAGCCGCTTTCCCATTTTGGACTTTCCGGGCGAAGCCATCGCGAAGTTCGAATGGTTGCGGTCGTTGAAGCTCGGTGTCCGTTCGCCAGACCTTCGGATTGCTGCGATCACGCTCATTCACCATGCCACACTCGTCACTCGGAACACCGCTGACTTCCAAAGAATCCCGGGGTTGCGAATCTCGAATTGGGCGGATGATTGACAGCAGCCGGCACCTTCCCTGCCGTCCGTGGTGTGTCCGAGTGGGGTTCTTGATGGGCCTGGGAGATTTCTTCTTCTCCCCCGACGACCCGCTGCATCCCGACGAACACGCAGACGACGCCGCTGAACTTGACGACGACGATGACGACCTCGACGACAAGCCGCGTCGATGGTAGCCGCTGGCCTCGATGGTAGCCGCTGGCCTCGTGCCAGCCACCCCTGCCTTCGCCCTCGGGAATCGGAAATCTGAGATTTCGGATTCTTTGAACCTGTCCAAAAACGACACCGTGATTTGTCTGAAATCAGCCGGAACGCGCTAGCGTCCGGTTTGTGTGTCTCCAACTGAACCGGACGCTAGCGCGTTCCGGCTGATCAACATGATCTTGTTCATGGACGGATTTTTTGCAACTGTTGATTGCAAATTTCGTCGCGCTCCGTACAGTGGCTCACCTCATCGTCCGAGTCTGCTTCACGTGTTTCATGAGTGGACATCTGATGAACGCCGCCACGCCGCAATAGTCGCTTCTCCAGACGGCCGTCTGCTCACTGGTCGTCGACCGCTTCGCGAATTCGCGCCGTCGGCCGCGTTCTCTGGCTCCGTCAACGACCTTCGTCCGTTACCCGAGCAGCCGCGGAAAACGTGGCGGAATGGAGGATGGGCACTCTTGCCCGTCGCCGTCAGCCCGACCGGCAAAAGTGCCCGTCCTACGGTCAGTTGGCGTCTGCCGTTCCTCCGTGATGCCTTGAGTCGATCGGTTCCTTCCCGAGTCTCGCGGACTCATTGTCACTCGCACTGTTTGTTTCCGCCTTTTGTTTTTGGCGTCCATGCAAAACCACCGACGATGGCTGCCCACGAGAAACTGGACCTGCACCCGTTGTCTTCTTTCGGAACACTGATCGTCGCTGATTGCCGTCTGGTTTCTTTCGATCTTCGCTGCCACCGAGCCAACAGTGAATGGGTGTTTGTGGGAGTCATGAAAAAAAATTATAGAATTATATCTATGTTCCTTGACAACAGCACTGATAGTTGTCTTAGTCGCCTTCGCGTTGCGAGTTCTATGGGTTCTATAAATTCTCCGGTTCGCTCCTTTTCGATGTCGATGCGGACCGTAAACGTCTAGGTTCCTGTCCAAGCCTGATCGCAGTGCCCTCGCGGACACTTCTTTTTGCCGCACGACGAACCCATGTCGGTCCGCCGCACTTTGCGGATGCGTTGCAAGGAGTGAACTTCCTCCTTGTCTCGTCAGGATTCACCTCCGACGA
>CAYSHJ010000712.1:0-2579 GCA_964430385.1 uncultured Planctomycetaceae bacterium | reverse complement strand
GGCGAAGAATGTTCAAGGCTACCGCGAGCAGGGCTACACGCGGTTCCAACTGAAAGTCGGCGGCGATCCGGATACCGACATCGAACGGATTCGTGCCGTGCGAGCGATGCTGCTGCCATCGGACCGGCTCGTCGCCGACGCAAACACCGGCTGGACGCAGCACGAGGCGATGCGCGTGGTCCGAGCTGTGCAAGACATTGACGTTTACATCGAACAGCCCTGTCTGACTTACGAGGAGTGTCTCGCGGTGCGACGTAACACGAGCCATCCGTTTGTGCTCGACGAGAACATCGACTCGCTCGACATGCTGCTGCGCGGCAAAGCGGATCTGGCGATGGATGTCGTCAATCTGAAGATCAGCAAACTCGGAGGACTGACGAAGACCAAGCAGGCCCGCGACCTGTGCGTCTCGATGGGAATTGCGATGACGCTCGAAGACAGTTGGGGCGGCGATATCACGACGGCGGCGATCGCACATCTCGCACACAGCACGCCCGAAGAGTTCCGTTTCACCAGCACGGATTTCAATAGCTACGTCACCGTCAGCACGGCGACCGGCGCTCCGCAGCGTCAGCAAGGTTTCATGGCCGCGAGCAGCGATCCGGGGCTGGGCGTCACGCCGCGAATGGAAGTCCTCGGCAAACGCGTCGTGGAGGTCGCGTGATTACGGCTCCGTCCGGCTGTGAGCGGCAACGCGCTAGCCGCCGGTCTTGCAGAATCACCGGCGGCTAGCGCCTTGCCGCTCACGAACAGAAACCCATTCCTCAACAAACAGCGAAAGAAACAACAATGAGTCGACTCTCCGCGTTCATCACTGCCTGGCTTGTGATCGCCAACGCATTTGTCGCTGCCGACGACCGGGCCGGTCATACAAAAATCTTGGCCGGGGCCGAGACTCGATTGAAATCAATCTATGACAAGCGGGAATTTGCCCCCGCTTCGTTTTCGGGAAAATGGCTGCGAGACAGTTCCGGCTATTTGGTCCTCGAAACACCCGAGGGGAGTTCCGAACCGGAACTCGTGCAGTACGACGCGATGAGTGGAAAGCGTTCCACCTTGCTCGGCGGTGACCAGCTCGTCGTCCCAGGCACGTCCGACCGACTGGTCATTCAGGAATTCGTTCAGTCGCCGGTCGTGAGCCAGTTCCTGCTGCACGCGCGAGTCGGCACCAACGGGAAAACGGGTTACTGGCTCTTCGATTCGAAATCGGGTGAGCTCACGGCGATCACCGCCGAGATTCCTCGGCTGTCGTTGGAGAGCACGTTTTCTCCGAACGGGGATCGACTTCTCTTCGGACGCGGTCCAGATCTTTTTGTGTTCGATCTGGCCGGCCATCGAATAACTTCCCTGTCACAGACTGACATCCAAAGCGTGCGTGAAAACGGAGTTCAGGGGAGTTGGCGTCCCGATCCACAGCTGGTTCAAGCAAGCTGGAGTCCCGACGGGCGACAGATTGCTTACCTTCAATCCAATTCATCGAAGGTTCGCCAACGCCCCGTCATCCATCCGACGGACCCGTCTTATCCGGAGGTGTCGCACGAACGATTTGCTCGCGTCGGGACGCCGATCCCGACGCTGCGAGTTGGAGTCGTCGATGCTCAGGGTGGAGAGACACGCTGGGTACACCTGCCTTCCGATCCGGGCACGTTCTATCTCAACGATGTCAGTTGGGCGGGAAACTCGGAAGAACTGCTGATCGAGATGCTGAGCCGCTCGCGCGACTCTCGGTCGTTTCTACTCGCGAACACAAAGACCGGGACGACGACCAAGGCGTACGAGGAATCTGATCCGGCCTGGGTCGATGCGAGTTATTCGGCCAACGCCGGCCTCGACTGGATTCAAGATGGCAAAGCGTTTGTGCTGCTCAGCGAGCGTGATGGTTGGCGACATGCGTATGTGATTTCGCGCGATGGCAAGCAACAGACGCTGCTCACGAAGTACGCCAGTGACATCATCGCTCGCGGGCCAGTCGATGAGCAGGGAGGCTGCTTGTACTTCCTCGCGTCACCGGAGAACGCCACGCAACGCTACCTCTATCGCATTCGACTGAATGGAACGGACGATGCCGAGCGAGTGACTCCGGCGGACCAGCCGGGCACTCACAGATATGACTTCTCGCCCGATCGCAAGTGGGCGTTCCATACAAATTCGACGTTCGACTCGCCGCCGGTGATCGACTTGGTGGAACTTTCTGAGCATCGCTCGGTGCGCGTCTTGGAAGACAACGCCGAGTGTCGCCGTCGAGTCAGCCCGCTGATTTCTCAACCCACCGAGTTCTTGAAGCTCGACATTGGAGACGGGGTCGTGATGGATGCGTGGATGATCAAGCCGCGCGACTTCGACTCGACGAGGAAGTACCCGGTCTTCGTGTTTGTGTACGGCGAACCACACGCCCAGACGGTCCTGGACGATTGGACTGGCGGCCAGAATCACTCGATGTTTCATCGGATGATTGCTGACTTCGGATACCTGGTGGTGTCCATCGATGGCCGCGGGACGCCGGCTCCAAAGGGCGCAGCCTGGCGAAGAGCCGTGTATGGAAGCCTGGGACCATTATCGACGGAAGAGCAAGCGGCGGG
>CAYSHJ010000711.1:0-2356 GCA_964430385.1 uncultured Planctomycetaceae bacterium | reverse complement strand
GATCCGTTCGGGACCGCGTGGAAAGTGATGACTCGCGAGCAAATGTCCGAGGCCGAAGAAATCGTTGCCGCCGTGCGAGAAGCGGTCGGCGACGAGATCGACTTGATGATCGAAGTTCACGGCCGGCTGTCCGTGGAAAGTGCCATCGAAATGGGTCGGCGACTGATTCCGTTCCGACCCGCGTGGTACGAAGAACCGGTCACGCCACACAGTCTCGATTTGCTGAACGAGGTCAAGCAGGCGCTCCCGTTCCCGATCGCCGCGGGCGAGCGGCTTTACATGCTCGAGGAATTCGCGAGACTGACCGCGCTGCGAGCCTGCGATGTCGTTCAAATGGACTTAGCCCACTGTGGCGGGCTGTCGGTCGGCAAGAAGATTGCGGCGATGGCACAAGCTCAGGACATGCGAATCGCGCCTCACTGTTCGATCGGCCCGGTGGCTCTCTGCGCCGCGTTGCACTTCGACTGGTCGACGCCCGGCGTATCGATCCAAGAAAACTTCGCCGACTACGATATCCCGTGGCGAAACGACTTCGTTGGCGGCTGGAATCCCTGCGAACGTGGCGAGTTTCAATTACCGACGGCTGCCGGACTTGGTATCGAGCTGAACCTCACAGCGATTGCCGCGCACCCGCCACAGAAGAATCCGTTTCCGTCTCTATGGGACAATCGATGGCTGACGGAATTCACGAAGACAAGTTCGTAGTTCCGCCTTTAGGCGGTGGCTTTCCGTCTGTGGCTGAGTCTGGAATTTCGAAACCGCCTGAAGGCGGAACTACGAACGGAGCATCCATGTTTCGAGCTGTGCGACTAAACGCGACGAGTTATCCCATCGAAGCTGCGGAGCAACAGGAATTGGCGCGCGCCGGCGCGGAGTTCGTCGGCATCGAAGGTCAACAACCAGATGAGATCATTCGCGCGGCGGAGGACTGCGACGCGCTGTTGGTCGTGTCGTCGAGTGTGCCGGGCGAGGTCATTGAACGGTTGCGGCGTTGCCGCGTGATTTCTCGACTCGGTGCCGGCACGGACAAGATCGACGTTGCGACGGCGACACGCTGTGGCATCGTCGTGGCCAACCTGCCGGACTTCTGCCTCAACGAACAGGCCGAGCACACACTCGCGTTGTTGCTGGCGTGGACGCGTCGCTTGCCGTACATGCTGGCAGCCATGCGTCGCGGGGAATGGACCGCGCGAAGCCACTCGGGGGTGCATCGCCTCGCGGGGCAAACGCTCGGCCTGATCGGATTCGGCGCGAGTGCTCAAGCCGTGGCGAGCCGAGCGGCGGCGTTCGGGCTGCACGTGATGGCTTGGACACGAAGTCCGGCGAAGTACGTAGCCATCTCACAGAGATTGGGAGTCACGCTTGCGTCGTTGGACCACATGCTGGCGGAAGCCGATTTCGTGTCGATCCATTTGCCGTTGACGTCCGAGACGCGCGGGCTGCTCGACGCCGCTCGACTCGCACGGTTGAAGCCGACGGCCCTGCTCATCAATACGGCTCGCGGAGCCATCGTGAATGAAGCCGCACTGATCGAGGCGTTGCAACAACGCCGGATTGGCGGTGCGGCACTCGACGTGTTCGACGGCATTGACGTCTTCGCGCTGCCTGGTGCGCCGCCACCGCATCCGTTGTTCGAGTTGGACAACGTGCTGCTGACGCCGCATTGTGCCGGCAGTTCAGTGGAATCATCGCTCGATTCCAAAACTCGAGGCGCACGTCACGCGGCCGAGGTGTTGCTGGGGCGTTGGCCTCAACACGTCGTCAATCCCGACGTGACGCCAAGGTGGTGCTTGGGCGGGGACTTGCAGTTTGCGAGCGTTGACTCTCTGCTTTCGACTTTCGCAGGAGAACTACCATGACTTCATCGTTGTTCAACCTCTCCAATCGAGTCGCCATGGTTTCCGGTTCGGCGAGCGGCATGGGTAAGGCAATGTCGCTCGCACTTGCGGAGCACGGGGCCGACTTGATGCTGGCAGACCTGAACACGGAGGGTGTAACCCGCACCGCCAGCGAGATTCAATCGCTTGGTCGCCGCGCGGTGCCGGTGACGTGCAACGTGTCGGAACCGGACCAGATTCGCGAGCTGTTCGCGCGGCTGGATCGCGAGTTCGGCCGGATCGACTTCCTCGCCAACGTCGCGGGTGAAGCGTTGCTCGCGAAGCCGGAAGAGATCACGCTTGACCAAATGCAACAGGTGTTTCAAAACTTGGTGTTCGGCAGGTTCTGCATGTGCCAAGAAGCCGGCCGGCGGATGCTTAAGGCGGGACGAGGCAGCATCCTCAACATCGGGTCGATCGCCAGCCAGACGGCACTTGGTCGAAGCCACATCGCGTACAGCATGGCGATGGGGGCCGTC
>CAYSHJ010000710.1:0-7623 GCA_964430385.1 uncultured Planctomycetaceae bacterium | reverse complement strand
GCATCACCTCAATAGTTGGGCCAGCGGCACGCCGGTTACGGACGGCGAGAAGGTCTATGTTTCGTTCCTCGACCAGAAGGAGATGCTGGTCGCGGCGTACGACTTCGACGGCCAGGAACTGTGGAAGTCCCGCCCCGGTGTGTTCAATTCGGTCCACGGGTTCTGTTCGTGCCCGGTTGTGTTTAAGGATTTGTTGATCGTCAACGGCGATCACGACGGCGAATCGTACCTCACGGCCTTGAAGCGGACGACTGGTGAAACCGTGTGGAAGACGCCTCGCGAGCACAAGACTCGCAGCTACTGCACGCCGATCATTCGCGAGATCGACGGCCGCACGCAGATGATGTTGTCGGGCAGCAAGTGCGTCGCCAGTTACGACCCGCACACCGGCAAACAACAGTGGATGCTCGACGGCCCGACCGAGCAATTCGTCGCATCGCTGGTCTACAACAAGGGGCTGATCTTCATGACCGGCGGCTTCCCCGATCATCACGTCATGGCCATCGACCCGCGCGGCAGCGGAAAAATCACGGAAGCCTCGCACGTCAAGTGGCATTACACGAAGGCCGATGCTTATGTCCCGTCACCGATCGCGTGCGGCGATTATTTCCTGATCGTTTCGGACGGGGGCGTCGGCACCTGCTACGACGCGGTGTCGGGCAAGATACTGTGGCAGCAACGACTCGGCGCGCACTACAGCGCGTCGCTGGTGACGGCCAACGGACTCGTCTATTTCCTGGACGATCACGGTCTGATGAAAGTCATCAAGCCCGGCCCGATTCTGGAAGTCGTCGCCGAGAACAAACTGTCCGAAGACACGTTCGCCTCGCCAGCGATCAGCCAAGGCCGAATGTTGATTCGCGGGACGGACTCGTTGTACTGCATTCAGGCGTTGCCGGATCCGAAAATCCGCTGACCTTGCGGTGACTCTGGAATCCGCGCTTGCTGGTTTTGTTCGTGGGGCCATAACATCTCGCCTGCTTGCCATTCGAAACGCCAGCGTGGCGTTGATGACAGAAAGTTGGAGCGATGACGGATCATCCGCAACCTGAGTCGAAACCCGATCCGCTGGTGACGCCGACGTTTGTACCTAAGCCGGACTTGTCGTTTCTGATGGTGAACGAGATGCCCGTCAGCCGGTCGGACGAAGAGGGGCCGGACGAAACTTTTCGCCAGCGGCCGTCGGTCACCGTTGAATCGCTCGTGGACGAGATCAAACAAACGGCCGACAAGCTGTTGCGCGACAACGCGGCTCTCGGCGACATTAAGATCCTCGCTCGAGTGCTCAAGGAGTTGCGATACGCCTTCAAGGTCTTCACGCCGTATCGGCAGCACCGCAAGGTGACGGTCTTCGGCTCCGCGCGGTTGTCGTCGCACCATCCGTCGTATCAGCAGTCGGTCGAATTCGGTCGTCGCATGGCCGAACTGGGTTGGATGGTTCTCACCGGCGCGGGCGGCGGCATCATGGAGGGTGCGCACGTCGGTGCCGGCCGCGAGATGGCGATGGGTGTCAACATCATGCTGCCGTTCGAGCAGGCTCCGAACCCCGTCATCCTCAACGACCCCAAGCTCATCAACCTGAAATACTTTTTCACGCGCAAGCTGCTGTTCGTGAAAGAGGTCGGGGCCGTCGTCCTGTTTCCGGGTGGCTTCGGCACTCAGGACGAAGGCTTTGAAACGCTGACGCTGGTGCAGACCGGCAAGCACGAACTGATGCCGATCGTCTGTATCGACGAAGCCGGCGGCGACTATTGGGAGTCATGGCTGAAGTTTCTCAACGACAAGCTGCTCGCCACCGAACTGATCTCGCCCGAAGATTTGTCGCTGGTGAAAGTCACCGAGAGCGTCGACGAAGCAGTCGCCGAGATTCTGAACTTTTATCGCGTCTATCACAGCATGCGGTTCGTCCGCGGCAAGCTGGTGCTGCGATTGCAGCGCGACATCAGCGATGACTTACTCGCACGACTGAATACCGAGTTCGCCGACCTGCTCGAATCCGGAAGAATCGAACGCACCATCCCGCTCCGCGTGGAGCATGACGAGCCCGACCTGATGTCCTTGCCGAGACTCGCTCTCCAATTCGACCGCAAGAAAGTCGGCCGCTTGCGACAATTGGTGGATGTCATGAATCACGAGGGCTGACCTCACGTTGTTGTCGCGCCCTTGCCGGTGAAACGCCAGCGGGCGCAGCCGGCGGCGCCGATGAAGCCCGCGTCGCCACCGAGCGATGCGTAGTCGATGCGCGTCTGCGCAGCCGGGATCGGGAAGGCCCGGGCTTTGACTTCGTCTTTGAGTCGCTGCAAGAAACGCCGGCCGAGTGTCGTCTCGTTACGGCCAAAGGTCATCGCGCCGCCGATCAAGATCACGCTGGGATCGATGGTGTGCATCATGGTCACGGTACCGATGCCCAACACGCGCGCGGTTTCGAGCACCAATTCAACAGCGAGCGTGTCGCCTGATTCGGCGGCGTCGGCGATCGCGCGGGCGCTCAATTCTTGTCCGGCCGCGAGCGGCGCGCGCAAGGTCGATTCGCGACCGGCGGCGAGCGACTCGCGGCAGCGTTTTACCAGAGCGGTCGCGCTGCAATATGCTTCCAGCGTGCCGAAATGACCATTCACGTTTTCTCGGCCGCCATCCATTTGCACGATGATGTGGCCGCTCTCGCCTCCATGCGAATGCTGTCCCTCGATGATGACATCGTGAATGATGATGCCGCAGCCGACGCCCGTACCGAGCGTCCACATCACCAGGCTCGGCGCATCGTGAGCCGTGCCGACCCAGAACTCTCCATAAGCTGCGGCGTCGGCATCGTTTTTTAAAACGGTTGGTTTTGAAAAACCGTCGGCGATGATCTGGCGGATCGGCAGGTAATGCCACGTCGGCAGGTTGCCCGGTTCGAGCAATCTGCCGGCCGGAATATCCATCGTACCGGGCGTGGCCAGGCCGATCGAATGCATGTCATTCATCGTCAGTCCGCTTTTCGTCACGGCGCCGTGAATTGCGCGTTCGATGTTCGCGACACCGATCTCGACCGGCTGGCGAGCCTCCGTCGGCACGCTGCACTTGGAGAGCGGACGACCGAGGTCGTCAACGACTCCGGCCTTGATGTTCGTCCCACCGACATCGACGCCGATGAAAAAAGGGCCTTGGAAACCGGATTGAACCGTCGTCATCTCAGAAATCCTTGGTGGTCGCTCGGTACATAAACCGAAACGCGGCGGGAGTATAAACGTCGTGCTACGAGGCCGGAAGAACCCGCGAATCGACCGAAGTTCGACCCGGGCGAGGGGTCAAGTGTTCTGATTTCTGTTTTGGCGTCACAAACGGAGTCAAGCGTGGTTTGGAGTTTGACTTGCAATGAGAATCAACGGCTATTCAACGGCCAAAACAGAAAACAGAACACCTGACCCCGGTGCGCAAAGAGCGTCGTGCGCCCAAGAAGAAAGAAAAGCGGCGTCGCGCGTCACGAATTGACCCATTCCGGCGATTTGGCCTACAAGTCCGCCTCGCGTCCGGAAACCAGGGAGGGGATCGCCACTGTGAAGCTCGCGCCCGCCACCAAGTTGCTCTCATCGAGTTTGTTGGTTGCTGCGATCGGCGCCGCGGTGTGGCAGATTCAACATCATCCGATTTCGCCGCACGAGCCGTTGACACTCCGGCAAATCTCCACGTCAGCCGCATCGAATAGCGAACGACTCGCGCCGGCCGAACAACTTCCGCTGCGAGTCGCCACGTTCAACATTCATGGCGGCAAAGGACGTGATGGTCGACGAGACCTCGACCGAACAGCTCGGTGCCTTGAAGAACTCGACTTCGTCGGATTGAACGAGGTGCGTAGCGATTGGTTTGCGTGGCAGCCGGACCAAGCGCACGAATTAGGCCGGCGACTGAACATGTCATCGGCGTTTGCGCCCACAGAGCAAGCCGGCTGGTTTGACCGATTCGGCAACGGACTGCTGAGCCGACTGGAGCTGACCAGTGTACAGCGCGTTCCGCTGCCGGGAACTCAGCACAAACGCTGGCGTAACGCGATTCTGACCGGCGTGCGTTGGAACGATCAGATCGTCCGCGTGCTCGCGGTGCATCTGGACGCCGACAAAGACCGAGCGCGGCAATTGGAACTGATCTGCGATCTGTTTTTGTCGCTCGACGAACCCGCGCTGCTGCTGGGCGATCTCAACACGCGGGCCGATGACCCGGCACTGCAAGGCTTGCTGAAAACTCCCAGCGTGATCGATGTCCTGCGAGCTGCGTCACCGAGCGATCGTTCGCCGCCGCCGCACATTGATTGGATTTTAGCTCGCGGGCTGAAGACGGTCCGAGCGGAACTCCGCGACGACGGTACGTCGGATCATCCAGTCGTCCGCGCGGAGTTCGTGCTGGCGCAGCCTGAACGATCATTAACGACACAACGGACGGGCTGTCCCATCAACTAGCAACTAGCAACCAACAACTAACAACTGGCAACCGCACTATGCACGACACGGCGACCAGCACGCGACTCGAACGACGAGACGTGGCAATGTTGTCGCTGTTTTGCGTGGCGTTATTTGGCTGCGGAATGGTCTGCGGTGGCGAGTTGTCAATCGCGGAGTCGGTCTTGCCGCAGACGGCTCGATCAATGCTGTCCGAAGGCGATTGGCTCGTGCCAAAACGGGGCGATGGGCCGTGGCTGGAAGGTGCTCCGGGTGGGCAATGGCTGACGGCGGTGATGTGGTCGTTGTTCGGCGCCGATGGTCGAGTATGGCCGGTGCGGCTGCCGTCGGTGTTACTCGCCGTGGCGATTGTGTTGATCACGGCTCAATTGGCCGCAAATTGGTTCGGCCGCACGGTGGGCCTACTGAGCGGTCTGCTGCTCGCCACTGGCAGCCAATTCGCGCGGCAAGCTTGGCGAGCGAACGATGTGTTGTTGCTGACACTGCTGGTCACGGCCTCGCTGGCGTTGTTCGCTCGGTTGGAGCTGACTCATAACGGCGAATCGACTCGCGGACGGCGCGGTGTCTGGCCGGAATTACTTGGCGCGCGGTCGCTGCGGTTGCTGCTGCTCTTCGCGATGCTGGGAGCGACGAATCTCGCGGGACCGCTCTGGCTGGGACCAACATGTGCTATTATTCCGATCGCCGGACTCTTGATTTGGAATTGGGATGCGGTGCGTCTGAGTCGGTACTTCTGGTTGTGGGGCTGGTTGCTGACGGCGGCGATTGGCGTCGCGTGGCCACTGCTGGTTGCCGCTCGATTTCCCGACGTGTGGAACTTTTGGTCGTTCGATCTGCGTGTCCGTCTGGCCGGCGACGAAACCGGTTTTGGAGACGCGATCACAAAACCGTGGTGGTTCTACCTGGCGATCTTGCCGTGGATGACCGCTCCCTGGTCGCTGGTCGTACCGGCTGGATTGTGGCTGACACGGCATGAGGCGTTGGCCGAGCGATATTCGCCGCAACGCTTCCTGTGGTGCTGGGCCGCGCTGTGGCCGTTCGTGGCCTCGCTGATTCCGGGCAAACATCCGCACTACTTGTTGCCGAGCCTTCCGGCCTGGTCGATCTTGGCGGCGTTTGGTCTGCTGTGGCTGCGTGATCGGATCACCGAATGGCCAGCGTGGGCGAGACGGCCACTGCCGTTGGGAGCAGTTCTGGTGTTGCCGTTGGTCGCGTGGTTGTGGTTGGCTCGCACGGCGATCGGTGGTTGGCATGGCGCACCGCTTTGGCTGTGGTGTTGCCCGATCGTCGCCGCTGTTTGCGTCTGGAACCTGCGTGGTTCCAACTTTGGCCGTGCGGCGCGAGCGATGTTCGCCAGCTTGGCCGTGCTGTACTCCGTCGGCTTTTGGGAAGCGGGCACTCGCCGCGATCCGCGACTTCGCGAGGACTCGGCCTTCCTGAGACAAGTGCGCGACGTCGTGCCGCAGGGGACGCGGCTGTTCTTCGACATGAGCCTGGGTGGCGCGAAAAGTTTCTGGTGCCAATTCGTGCTGGGCGAACGGGCCGTAGCGATTCACAATCCGACGTTCCTCGCCGACGAGCGTGTGCGCGACCGCGAGTCGTTCGTCGTGACCGACGGTACGGGACGAGTGCTGCTGGAACGGCTGGGTGATGTGGCGCCGGTGCTCGATAGCGGACAGGCGGACGGGCCGTCTTTGCTGTTGTATCGGCTGACACGCCGAGACGGCGCGCCGCGCGTGGCGGTTCAACGGCCCGAACTCACACCGATGCAAGCCAAGTTCTTTGCCCTTGGCCCGTACCTTGAATCGCGTGAACAACTCGGCGAACGGCCGAACGAATCGCGGCGGTGAATACTCACGGCTTCGCGAACACGCTGTCGTCGAGTTTCTCGGCAGGCTTGAATTCTTCCACTTCAACGTCGGCGTGCGGCTTGCCGTTGCGTTTGACGGTGATCTTGATGGGTTGCTGAGCACCCTCGACCGGCTTGTATTCGCTGAACAACGACTCTTCGGTCACTTCCTGCCCGGTCGTCTCATCTCGCACGCGGGTTTCGCTCTTCACCAAACGATGCGTCTCGTTGTCAAAAAAGAGATTGATCGGGCGATGTCCCTCATGCGTCACGTTCACACCGACCGCTTTGCGGCCGGCAACTTCGATTTCTCCGAAGGGCATCAACGTGAAGGCTTTGTCCCGCAGTGGCAACAGCGTGGCCACCCAGCCAGAATAGGCAGATTCTTTCACGTCGGCGAGTTGCTCGGCCGGCATGTCGATGGTGTCGTTGTTGATCTTGATCCAGCCTTTGTCCCGATTGAGCACACTGATCAGCGAAACCGTTTGCCCGTCCACCGCGAACGAGATAACGACTCGCTGCTGATCCGCTCCTTGCCCGGCGACCTCGCCGGTAAAGGGAGCTGGAGCACCCGCGAGGTAGATCGTTCCTTTGATCTTCGAGGTCGACGCCTTGAATTTGGCGAGTTGCTTTTCGCCGCCCTGGGCCTGGATGCCTTTCTCCACCACTGCTTGCGATGCCGCGTCGTCCGCCACACCGAAACTTGGAACGGCCAGGGTCAGGCCGACAAGCACGAAAATTCGCCGCATCATTCGCATGGGACACCTCATTGGAGAAAACTTGGAAATGGAATCGCCGCTAAAAACAGCACGGTCCTTATTCGCCGTGATGGCGAGAATCTTTTGACACCGCGGCCGTTTTGCGTCGCGTTCGAGCCCGCTTGGTGGCTGATCGGTGTTTTGCCATCTGCTTCCAAAATTCGTCGTGCGGAATGCCTTCCCCGGCCGCAATCCGGCGGCGTGCCGCGTCGAGGATCTCCTGCAAGCGCGGAGACCATGCGACGTCATCCACGTCCACGTCTCCCGCCATCGCGACAAGCATCGCAACCGGCTTGCCGCGCTTGGTCACGATGACCGGCGAAGTCTGAGTCTGTTTGAGATAGGCGTCAAACCGAGCTTTCATTTGAGTGGCAGTCGCGACTTTCATGATGATCAATGGACCCGTTGTCCCGGCACCGCGCCGCTATCTGGAGCGAGCAGGTAGATTTCTTTGCCGCCGACTCCGGCCGCGCAAACCATGCCTTCGCTGACTCCGAAACGCATCTTGCGCGGGGCGAGGTTCGCGACGACGATGACCAAGCGGCCGACCAATTGAGCCGGATCGTAGGCGCTTTTGATT
>CAYSHJ010000709.1:0-2667 GCA_964430385.1 uncultured Planctomycetaceae bacterium | reverse complement strand
GCCTGCGTCAACGGCCCGTTCAACTACATGGGCGATTCGAGCACCGAAAGCTGGATCGGCGTACTCACCAAGTTGCAAGAGCTGCCCATAAAATCGATCTGTCCCGGCCACGGCGATCTCGCCGGAAAGGAACTGCTCGAGAAACAGAAACGTTACTTTGTCGAACTCCGTGAGACGATTCAACGAATGATCGACCAAGGCAAGTCGCTCGATGACATCAAGCAACAGCTCGACCTGCCGTTCTACAAAGAATGGACCGGCGTCGACGCCAAGACTCGCGTCGAAAACGTCGAGTTTGTCCACGGCGAGCTGACGAAACGGAAGAGCAAGTGACCGGGAAATCACCACGATGCAAACAGCCGACGTATCCGGGACGATCACGCCGCCGACTCAGTCGTCGCCCCGCTTGATCAGATCCGGGCCGTCACCCAGGATTTTTTCGTAGGTGCCCTGTTTCGACTTTTGATACTTGGTGAAGCCCAATCGTTCGAGGTTCTTGTTGCTGGTGTCGCCCCGGATAGGGCCGCCGGAGTAGGGCTTCTTAACGCTGGGAGCCGACATCACTCGCCGCACGGACTGGCCCGTCGCAGGATGGTTCTTCAGCGGCGGGTCGGCGATCTTCTGCAACACCTCGAAGGTTTCGCCCGCGGAGCCGTCGTCATTGATCACCACGTACTCGTACAACGGCATGACCTGCTCCTGTTCCTCACACGTACGAACTCGTCGCGGACGCTGCCGGCGCAAATTGCGTCGGTCACGTATACCTTGCCAGACCTGTCGGCACGCGCCAAGTTCACAATACGACTCGACACAACAGAATAATTCGCTCAAAATCCTCCGCCTTCAAGAAGCGCGCAGGCTCGAGCCTGACAGAATCTATTCGAGACAGCCCGGCGGCCGCGAACCTGCCCGCCCATTTCGGGAGTTGACACGATGTCCGGATCGCATGCCGAAGCCGCTCACGCCGACGTTGCGGCCGAGCCGCTGTTCGATAAAGCCGAGCTAGCAGAATTCGCCGCCGACGACACTTTGGCCGGGCGGCACATCTGCAAGATGCTTGCCTTACTGTTCATCTACACGGTGATCGCAATGTCGATCTGTACGGCCGTGACACACTATAAGATCATGGATTGAAGAACTTTTTGAGCACATCCCAAATCGCGATTCCGGACATCGCCGCGTAAGCCGCCGAGCAGGTCAGCAAGGCGACTTGTCGCCACCAGGAGGGACGCAACGCGACTGGCAGCAGGCGGGTGTTGACCAGATAAAGTTGCACGCCCGCGATGCTCATGACGACTCCGGCCATTGTGCCGAGATACTTGAACAACGTCATCGCGCTGCCGAAATGGACGGCGATCAGGCCCCACGCCGTGAAGATCAGCAGCAGCGAGTAGTACACGCGGGCGATTTGGCCTTCGCGCCACGAGCGGACTCGACGGCTGGCGGTCCAGAGCGTATCCGTAAGCGTGCGAACCAGGACGTCGGTGTTGCCAAGCTGCGTCGAGAACAGAATCCAAAAACCGTTGAGCAGGCCGAGAATCCACAGGCCCCTCCAAAAGTGTTCGGCCATGTACTGCGCCTGAAAGGCTCCGGCACCGATCTTCGACAGGTCCGTGCCATGCTTGATGACGGCTTGCGCGAGATTCACGTTCAGAAACATTCCCAAGAAGCAGCCCAACGCCCACAACCAGACTTGGTCCAGCACGACATAACGCCACCAAATGCGCCAGCGCCGCAGATTGTCAGCCGTGATGGCGAACACTTTGCCGACATGCGACAGCCGAATCTCTTTCGCACCGACCGCGCTGGGAATGGCACCGACCTGCGCGCCCATGCCAAAGCCTTTGTCACGGATCCAGTTGGTAATCGTCAGATTGCCGATGCCGCCGGAACCTGCGGTCGCGAAGAACGTCGCCATCAACAGCGGTTCGACTCCCTCCGGCCAGACGCCGAAGCTGAAGAATCCTCGTAGCGTCTTGCCCCACACATCCAAGGGGACAAACCAAACATTGACCGCGATCAGAAACACGAAGATGTAGGCGATCATGAACCATGAGGCCCACTCCAACATCCGCTCGATCGTGCCGCCAAACATCAAGATCAGCAACGTGAGGACGATGATCCCATAGGTAATCTTCAGCACGATGCCACGATCGGTTTTGGCACGCTCTCTTTCTTGAAGTAGCTTCGAGTACGCCTCGCCATCGTCCCCTGTTGCTTCTTGATCTGCCTCGCGAAGTTGTTTGTCCGACGGAGCCTCGACGGGCACTCGGTCCATCATCATCCCGAACACTGTCACGGCGGTGGCCGGAGCGAGCGCGGGCACGCCCAACTGCATCGCCGTGAGCAGCACATACACTCCGCCCCACACGCGGCATCCGGGCTTCAATCGCATGATGCCGGTGATGGCCGGCTCGCCGGTGTAAAGCGTGTAGCGAATGCCCTCGAGGTTGAAGATGAGTTGCAAGACGATTGCGACCGTCGCGATCCACAACACACTCGGGCCGTGCATGATCACAATGGCTGGTCCGATCAGCCATTCGCCGCCGCCAATCGACGCGGCCAACATGATCGCTCCCGGCCCGATCACGCGGAACGAGTTCCGAAACGAGAACGGCAACGGCTCCGGCAACTCCGCCTGCTGCCAGGGAGGCAATGTGCCGGACG
>CAYSHJ010000708.1:0-4008 GCA_964430385.1 uncultured Planctomycetaceae bacterium | reverse complement strand
GACCTCGTTCATCGACATCGTGCAAAAGCGCGGAGCCGCGGTGATCAAAGCTCGCGGAGCCTCGTCGGCCGCATCAGCCGCGAATGCCGCGCTCGACAGCGTGAAGAGCATCGTCCGCGCGACCGAAGCCGGCGATAGTTTTTCCGCCGCCGTGTGCAGCAAGGGCGACTACGGCATCGACTCCGACATGATCGTCGGCTTCCCACTGACCAGCAACGGCACGACCTGGAAGATCATCCCCGGCCAAGAGCACAACGAGTTCGCTCGTGAGAAGATCAACCTCTCGGTCAACGAGTTGAAGACCGAACGCGATGTTGTCCGCGACCTGTTGCCGGGGTAACGTGTGTCAGTCGTACCCAGACGAGAAGGCGGGGCAATGACGCGGATTGATCGCGTCTCGGAAGATATCTTGGAGAATCACGCATGGTCGATTCCAGCACACTAAATCAACTCAAGAGCCTCAGCATTGATGATCGAATCGAGATCGTTCAAGTGGTTTGGGACAGCATCGCCGAAGAGAATGGTGTCCCGCCACTGTCGGATGAGCTTCGGTCATTGTTGCAGAAGCGGTTGTCTGAAGACGAAGCGAATCCTGATGACGTTGAGACCTGGGACGAAATCAGCGCTGCGTTGAAAGTCCAGCGATGACTTCGCGATTCGTATTTCGCCGTGGAGTGAGAGGCGAGATCGTCGCGGCTCGCGATTGGTACGATAAACAACGCGACGGACTTGGCGACGAATTTGTCGAATGCGTTGAAGTTGCCCTCGACCAGATCGAGCGAATGCCGACCGCCGCGCCGCTTGTTTTGCAGGATATTCGCGTCAAGTTAGTGGATCGCTTTCCGTATGTCATCTACTACCGCATCAAAACGGATTTCGTCCGCGTGCTTGCGGTCGTACATACCCGACGTGATCCAGAAGTTTGGAGGAATCGGCAGTAGTTTTCCCGCTGACCTGCAACGGCACGACCTGCAACGGCACGACCTGGAAGATCATCCCCGGCCAAGAGCACAATCAGTTCGCTCGCGAGAAGAACAACATCTCGGTCAACGAGTTGAAGACGGAACGCAACGTTGTTCGCGATCTGCTGCCGGGGTAAGTGACTTGAGATGACCGAGCTGCGACTCACGTCTGGCGAATTTTGGCTACTCGAAACCGCTGTCGAAGCCTCGGTCATGGTGCATCTTCTGTCGAGCGAGCCTGACGAAGATGGAGGTCGAAAAGCATGGATATGCGGTATCGGCTGACGCAGTCCGGCGGAGCAGCGTGGGAGAATTATGCTCGGCCCAATTGGGATTGGTTTCTCAATGGTCCACGTCCCCGCGATGCCAGTGATACCTGTGCTGAGATTGTTTCATCACTTGATGCATGTTTGTGTCGAGGAAACCAAATCCGCGCCATTCAAGTTTACTCGGTAACCGCCGATTGCCGGACTACGAAGGCTTGAACAACTCGTTGAAGATCGCCACCAGCCGTCGGTGCTTCGTGGACCCGACCGCGGCTTGAATGCGGTCGCGAATGTCGGAGTAGAAGCGGTTCGGCGAGAGTGCTCGGAGGGCAGGTTCGGAAAAGTAGTCGGATGCCGCGACAACGGAAATGAGAAAATTGATCGCGTCGGGTTGGCGCGAGAGGCCAATATCGCTGAGCAGCAGTTCTTTGGCGTCGCGATCGAAGGCGTGCTTGTAAGCGTTAATCAGAATCTGAACCGCGTCAGAGCGATTACATTCGCCCAGCGCTGCGGCGGCTTCGCCCGCGACGTGCTCATCGTGGCTGTCGAGGAACCGTGCGACGAAAGGAACTGACGATTCAGGAGCCAATCGCAACAGCGTGCTGAAGCAAGTGCCGGTGACCTCGACCTCGGGGTCGCCGCATTGAGCTTTGACTCGTAGCAGCGGGATCACGCACTCGTGGCCGACGTCGGCGATCGCGCTAACCGCATGCACGCGGGCCAGACGTTCGGAGTCGGCAAGCAAATCGGTTATCGCGATCAACTTGTCGCTAAGGCCGATCTTCCACGACCGAGCCAAGAGCGCGGCACAACCGCCGCGCACGTTGATGGCCGTGTCCGACGACGGCCAACCAGGGTCGATTTGCACATATTTCATGGCGGCCAAACAGAAGTCGGGATCGTCGAAGCCCAGTCGCGCGAGAGTGTCGACGATCGCCGACTTCGCCGTACAACCGCGATCGCGTTCCGGTTCGGCGCACAGCGGCCCCCACAGTGATCTCAATTCCTCGGTAAAGTCCAGCAATTCCCGTACGCCGATGATCTCGGCCGCTTTGGCGATCACGAGATTCGACGAGGTTTGCAAGCCGCGTCGCAGTTCCTGTCGAAACGATTCCGAATCCGGCTCGGTCGCCAGTTCGGTGAGGCGTTTCAGTCGAGTATCAATCGAGCTGGCTTTTGCCATGCGCTGGCTCTCTCGGCATTCGGTAGCCGAAGTCGTGAGACTTCGGACGCTCCGAACTCGCACGAGTTCGGCTACGGGAGATTATTTCCAGGCGGCTGCGTACGACTCTTTGACAAAATCGAGCACGGCTTGAAACGCTGTCAGTTCATCTGGGCCGGCGGTCTTTTCCACGGGTGAGCGAAGCGCGGCGAGTTGGCTTTCGACGTCGTCGCGCGGAAGCAGGTGCAGTCGCGTCGCGAGGATCGCGGCTTCGAGAACGGCGTGTTTGGCGCGGTTGAAGCCGAAGAAGTCTCGTAGGCGGCCGACCTGAACGACTCGCGCGCGGATGTCGGTGCGGTCGTGAGTCGCGTCGATCGACTCGATTTCAAACTCGTACCAGCGGCAGGCGGAGGCCAGCACTCGGCCGTCGATCCGTGTCGCGGCGAATGTTTCCGGCGGCGTGTCGATTCGTCCAATCGCGGCCTTGGCCAGCAGCAGCACGTCGTCGACGACATGAAAGACTCCGCACGGACGCGCGACGAGATTGCGATACGTTTGCGACGTCTGAAACGGCCGGAAGTGCAGCCATGTCAGCGACTCGTCGACAAGCGGTCCCATCGGCGCGACGTTCAGTTCGCCGGTTGAGCTGAGACTGGTGACGATGCCTTCGAGGATCATGCGCGCCAGTCTAACGCGTGAAGCCGACGGAGAAGCTGAACATTCGCGTGGAGTCGAAGGACTCCTTGATGAGCGGCACGCCCCAGTCGAGGGCGATGGGGGCCGGGCCCATCATTGGAATCGTGATTCGCAGGCCGGCACCGGCGGTCAGACGGAAGTGACTGAAGTTGACATCTCGGTCCTCGACGGTTCCGAAATCGGTGAAGGCCACCGCGGCGATCATCTCGTCCGCCGTCAAAGGAATCTTGTACTCGGCGCCGCCCAAGAGCATCCACTGACCACCGACACGCACACCGGTGGGCGTGTCGATCGGACTGACGCCACGATACGAGAACCCGCGAAACGACTGAAAACCGCCCGCGTAGTAACGCTCGTAGATCGGCGTGTCGTTACCCGTCCAAGCGGCTTGAACGCCGAGCGACACCACGTGTCGGCCGCCACCGTCCGGACGACTATAAACCGTGAAGTATTGGTGCGCTTCCGCGTCAGCTCGAGAATAGTTGAAGTCGCCGAAGGCTTGTTCGACTCCAGCGAGAAGATAGTGCCCTTCGGACGGTAAGAACTGGGAGTCGCGCGTGTCGTGAGCAATCCCCACACGTCCGGTCGATAGAAAAGAGGTACCCAGCGCCGCCGTCAGCAGGGCCGGTGGCGGGAGGTGCGGTCGCGAGATTTCGACATTTTCCAGTCGCACGGCACCGATCAGCGAGACCTCTTGCGTCAACTGCTTGCCGACGTTGACTCGGCCACCAAGCCGGTCTTCTTTCCAATCTTGATAGAACCGATTGAAGAAGAAGCCGCTGACGCCGACGCTGTAATCGGAGTCAAGGAAATACGGATCTGTCCAGCTCAACAGATAGCGGCTGACGACCGTGCCCGGCACCGCTTCCATGCGAAATTGTTGCCCGCCGCCGCGCCAAGCCGTGCCGTTGACAATGTCTTG
>CAYSHJ010000707.1:0-5008 GCA_964430385.1 uncultured Planctomycetaceae bacterium | reverse complement strand
AGGCGAGCGGAGGACGTCAGTCCTCCGAGGGATACCGGGCAAGCAAAACCGCGAACAACGTAACGCGGTTCGCCGGCAAGCTCCACTCGACAGACGACGTTTGTCGTCCCGGCTCGATGCGATCACCGAAGGGAAGCATTTCGGCAGGTCCAGTTTCTTGACGCCTGATGCGCGCCCGACGGCACTTGGGGTTTGCGAGTGGCTCTCTCGAGGGGTATCCGCTGGGTAAGTTGTCGCGGTCTTTGTCGCGAGATACGGTGTCGGCAGGTGCGATCGCTGCACAACACACGGTAGATCACGAATTCCTCGGAGATGTTGGGGCCTTGGCATGACAAACGTTTTTCTCTCTTACGGCCGAGGTGATGATGAGCCGTTCGTTGAGCGACTGTGTCAGGTATTGAAGGCTCGCGGGTTGGACGTCTGGTTCGACCGTGAGTCGATGCCGTCGCGGAGGCTGACGTTTCATCAAGAGATTCGTGATGCCATTGCCGCTCGCGAACGGCTGGTGTTGGTTGTCGGACCGCAGGCGGTGGCGTCGGAGTACGTGCGGCAAGAGTGGCAGTTCGCGTTGGAGGCGGACAAGGTCGTGACCCCGATCTTGCGAGTCGGTGACTACCCGCTGGTCCCCGACGAATTGAAGCTGCTGCATTGCGAGGACTTTCGCGACGACGCTCGCTTCGAGTTCCACCTCAACAACCTCGCCCGTCAGTTATCCGAACCGCCGCCGCCGTTGGGGAAGCTGATCGCGGTTCCTTCGCTTTCGCCGCATTACCTCGCGCGGATCGAGCGGCTGAAGGCTCTGCGAGACGCCGTCCGAGCCGACCTCGATCGCCCGGTCGTCCTCACCGGCGAGACGGCTCGCGTCGGGATGCACGGCATGGGAGGCATCGGCAAGTCGGTGCTGGCGGCGGCGCTGGTCCGGGACCGGCTGGTGCGCGAAGCGTTTCCCGATGGCATCGTCTGGGTCGGTTTGGGTTCGCTCCCGACGATCACCGAGTTACAGCGGCGCGTGCATCGCGATCTGGGCGGCGACGGAGCCATCGCCACGGAACACGAAGGCAAAACCAAGCTGAAGGAATTGCTGGCCGACAAGTCCGTGCTGCTGGTGCTGGACGATGTCTGGCGACGCTCCGACGCCGACGCCTTCAACGTGCTGGGTCCGCGCTGCCGAGCACTCATCACGACGCGCGATGCCAGTCTGCTGACGGCGCTCGTCGGGAACCATCATCTCGTGGAACTCTTCACCGACCGCGAGCCGTTGAACCTGTTAGCCAACGCCGCCGGAGTCTCGGCCGACGCGCTGCCGAGCGAAGCGAAAGTGATTGCCGACGAATGTGTTGGAGAGACGAGAATGCCGTGCCGAAGGTGCCAACGGTTGCGTTCAGTGTGCGCCAAGGATGAAATTCGCACAGGTAGTAATCACGTGGCCGCATAGCGTAACGGGTACGGTGCATGCAATTCGACTTGTTTGTCAGCTACTCAACGCGGGACAAACCCATTGCGGACGCAATTTGCGCCACTCTGGAACAACAAGGAATCCGGTGTTGGATTGCACCGCGCGACATCCTGCCCGGCCGGGATTGGAGCGAAGCGCTCATTGACGCGATCTCTGCGTGCAGCGTGATGGTGCTGGTCTTCTCCGAGTATTCTAATGGATCCGAGCAAGTCAAACGCGAGGTGGCATCGGCGGTCGCGGAAGGCAAGCCCATCATCCCTTTTCGCATTCACGATGTGCCACTCTCCAAACACATGCGATATTTCATTGGCACGCCGCATTGGCTCGATGCACTTTGTCCACCCCTCGAACAGCACTTGCAGTATCTGGCAACGACGGTACAGAGCCTGCTGGAAACGCGACAACTCAGGGCGACGGCCGAAGCAACGGATGTTGCACCGTCACAGCCTGTGGTCGCGCCCGTTGTCGCCGAAGTCAAGTTTGCTGATCTCACGCACTCCACTGGATTGCAGTTGGGCAACGGCGCGCCGTCGCGGCAACTCACACAACTGACGCTGGCGTTCACCGTAGAGGGCCGAGTGCGCCATCTCTGTCTGTATGCACAGCCAATCGTCACCTTGGGCAAGGATCGCGGCAACGACATTGTGCTCCGCGTGCTGCCGCAGTCGGCCGCGAATGACCAACAGACATCGCAAATCAGCCGGCGACACGCGGAATTGAGGCTCTCGGGAGAGAACGCGGAATGGGTGAATCTCGAATGCCGCAACGGGACGCTGGTCAACGGCGCACGATTGCCAGCCCAGACAGCGTCTGACCTCCAATCAGACATCACACTTTCTCCCGGTGGAGTCCTTCCCCTCGGCTGCGATCTCTATCACGAGGAGGTATCTCCCACTGGGCCGGGAAGACTGTTAGCGTCCTTGTCGAAGCTCTATCTGGCGGCCGTGCGGCTACGGCGGCTGGATGTTCTCGCCGGTTGTGAACAGTACATTATTTTTGAGCATCATGTGACGCTCGGAAGGTCCGCGAGCAGCCCCGTGTTGGTGCTAGAGCCGTCAGTTGCGGAGCAGCACGCCGAAATTTTACACAGCGCCGACGGATTCGAGATCGAGCCGTGCGTAGACCGAGACTTGCTGTTGGATGGAACGCGAATTTATGCCGGAGACAGGGTTCCGCTCCGGCCCGGCAGCCAACTGTACGTCGGCAACGTTGGAATCGACATCACCAAACGCCGCCAACTCTTGCTGGATGTTACGCCCGTTGGCTGAAAAGGCTTCGTCATGTTTTGCCAGTACTGCGGGACTTCCGCTCCCGACGATGCTCGCTTCTGTTCCAGTTGTGGCAAACAGGTCGCACCACCTGCGGCCAGTTCCACCGGAACACCGACGCGGTCGGTCGCGACCGGCGGCGTTTCAACGCCGGTACCAGCACCGTCTCAGTTTCAGACGGTTGGCGGCAACGCCACAGCCGCCGGGACGGCACCCGCCGAAAGTGGTGACTTGTTCAGAACCGGTGAGCTGTTTGCCGAACGGTATCAGATTGCTCGGCTGATCGGCCGTGGTGGCATGGGAGCCGTCTACGAAGCCCAGGACAACGTGCTACAGGAAGCGATCGCTCTCAAAGTGCTGTTGAAGGAACTGTCCACGCGGACCGATGCGGTCAGCCGCTTCACGCGAGAAGCCAAAATTTCGCGGCAGTTGTCACACAAGAACATCGTTCGCATCCATGACATGGGATCCCATCAAGGGATGCTGTTCATTTCGATGGAACTGGTCAATGGGATGAGCCTACGACGGTTTTTGGACGGACGGCGCAAGCAGAATAAGCCACTCTCCGTCAAAGAATTGCTCGCATTGGCTCGTCCTATCTGCGACGCGATGGAGTATGCCCACGAAATCACCGTGCATCGGGATCTGAAACCCGAGAACATCCTGGTAAGCCGCGACAGCAAGGTGAAGGTCTCGGACTTTGGGATCGCGACGCTCTTGACGTTGTCGGACTCGCGATTGACGACCGGTGCCATCGGCACGGCCTATTACATGGCACCGGAGCAAATGGATCTCGCAGCGACCGTCGATCGTCGGGCTGACATTTACGCGCTCGGGGTCATTCTGTACGAGACTCTCATCGGCAAAGTTCCGGTCGGGCGATTCAAGACTCCACGCGAGATTCGTGACGACATTCCCGAGAGCATTGACTCGGCCGTGATGCGTGCCCTGGACCCGGACCCGGAACTACGTCCCGAGACGATGCGTGATCTGCTGGCGGAACTGACGGCCGCGGCGAGTTTCGAGAAATCGGACCGCGCCGAACCTGCGGCGACGCGGGTCGCGACAGTAACGCCCAAGGCGATGACCGCCAAGCCGAAGACGGACGCCGCCGCCGCACGTGAGGATTTGGAAAAGGGAAAGCAACTGTTCCAGGCAAACGACTTCGACAGGGCGCTCGAAGCGTTGGACCGCACGGTGCAGCAGGATGCCTCTATCGCGGAAGCTTGGTACTTCCGCGCGCAGGCGCTCAACCTGTCCAAGTTAGGCGTAGGCGAGGGCGAAGCAAACCGCCGCATTGCCGCGGGAAAGATCACGGTCGAGCAAGCGACGGAAGTGCAAAAGGAAGTCTTGGCGAACTTCAAAAAGGCCACTGAGCTTGAACCGACAAATGCGGTGTACATGGTCTCGGCAATGGCCGTCGAGCAGCAACTGCAGAAGAATGCGAAATTTATCGCCGGAACCGAGCCAAAGGCCACGAACCCCAAATCGGGAGGCGGCATTTTCGGGCGCCTACTGGGTGGAGGTGGTGGTCCTGAAGTTTTCGTCGACGAAGGGAACACTCTGCTCAACTCGGGCCAATTCGACGCCGCCATCAAGAAGTTCGATCAGGCCATAAAACGAGACAAAAGTAATGCGGCGGCCTATTACGGTAAGGGAATGGCGCTCAGCAAATTACTCGGAAATGACACGGCCGACATAATGGCGCGAATCGCCCGGGGTGAATTATCGATTGAACAAGGGCAACGAATTCAAACGGAAAGGAACGAATGTCTACGCCGTGCAGTGCAGCTTGAACCGTCGAACGCTCTATACCAGATGCTCGCCTCTCAGATACGCGATTGACAACATTCGTCATCAGCTCCGAAGTCTGGAATGACAAAGTGGCGGAGCATGAAAAGGTGTCAGGAGCATGAAAAGGTGTCAGGAACCTTTGTTTGACATCCGGTGTCCCTGGCCGGCAGACTTCGGCCATCATGGGACGAGCCAAACGAGCCGACGATGGCGGAATGGTGTTTCACGTTCTCAATCGTGCGAATGCGCGTGCGACGATCTTTGAGAAGCCGGAAGACTACGCGGCGTTCGAGCGTGTGCTGCCAGAAGCTCTGGATCGCGTGGAGATGCGGGTTCTTTCGTATTGCCTGATAAAGAACCATTCATAATGCCCCTCTTTGTTTGAACCTGTTCAAGCAATTGTCGTTTGGTTGCGATTCTTGGGTTTTGTCAGGGTTGGTGGCGTTTTCTGCAAGGCGCTGCGGTTGTGATCCGTCAGTTGTTGTAGGCG
>CAYSHJ010000706.1:0-3264 GCA_964430385.1 uncultured Planctomycetaceae bacterium | reverse complement strand
CGACTCCAGATCATTTGTGATACGCCATCCGCGATTGGTCTGTACCTCAATGCCGCCGCGCCCGCGACCTCAGTTTTCGACCTGCGGAATCATCCGGGCCGAACACAGGGAAGTGAAATCGTCGCCACAGGATTGCAGATCACGGATGCTCATGGAAAACCCCTTGATGCCGTTCGGGTCGGTTCAGATGTCCGCTTCGACATCGCTATCAACCCTCCGCGTCCCCTCAATTACGTGCGGATTGCGATTCGCATTTTCAATAACCTCGGTCAGCGCGTCGTGACTTGCCACAATGAATACCAGCACGCCAAACCCCTGAAACTCTCCAAAGCTGCGGTCATCGGCTGCACACTGCAGAATTGCCGGTTGGCTCCTGGAACATATTCCATTGAACTGCAAATTGATGAATACCGGGAAAGGCTCGACCGGATCGAATCCGGGCTGACGTTTGAAGTGGCTCCTACGGACATATACAAGACAGGCAGACTTCTTCCCCGGAATTCATCGCTAATGATGCCGGAAGTCGAGTGGCATATGCCTGCGAGTGATCCCGCAGTCGGGGTATGATGAACGCGAACCAACAGACTCAAGCCGCCAGGGCAACGCCAGCCTCGCAACTCGCCTGCGAATCACCATTAGTCGTCGAGTACAATGCGTCTCAGAAGGTGTCCCACATCCCGCGCCCGAGCGACATTTTGCAACGCATTGCATCGGCTATCCGTCGGCGAAAGGTCAGTCTCACTCGGTTTTTCGATAGATGCGTTGCACCTCGCGCCAGCCGTTCCGGACTCGTCAACTCTTTATATTATTGCTTCTGTTCTCCTAAATTTCGGCGTGAGCAACGCGCTGTCCTCGCAGGACGGATGCGCTTTCATGCTGAGGCCGCAGAGCCCACGCAGTCTGCTGCGTTGTTGAGGCGAGGCATTCATCGACTCGAAAAAGGACTTCTGATGCGGCCTCGGCGCGACGTTTTCGCGCTCGATTATATCCAAGAGACGTTTGAGTGTTATGCACGCCTGTTGGCAAATGCCGGTGCGTGCGATTCAGCAGTCACGGAGTTAGACTGGGCTCATGACGTTCTCGAAGCGTACTTTGACGCCGTTTTCGACCACCCAAAAATCGACCCTTTGAAGGAGCGTTTCAGAAACCTTACCGCACCACAGAAGCGGTGTGCTGAGCACTGCGTGCCGTACCGGCGTGACCTGACGGAGCCTTCTTCGGTGTCGTTCGAAGCTTTGATGCGTCTCGCTCGCCGCCGGCGTTCTGTCCGCTGGTTTCTGCCACAGCGCGTGCCTCGCGAGTTGATCACGGAGGCGGTTGAAGTCGCGGCGCAGTCGCCGAGTGCCTGTAATCGCCAGCCGTTTGTCTTCCGCATTTTCGACGAACCGCAACTGGCGCAGCAGGTGGCGGCTATTCCCGCAGGAACGGCCGGATTCGCACACAATTTTCCCGCCGTGGTGGTCGTCGTGGGACGTCTGCGGGCCTATTCTGACGAACGTGACCGGCACGTCATCTACATCGATGCCTCGCTGGCGTCAATGAGCTTCGTCTTTGCCCTAGAAACGCTGGGGCTCAGCTCGTGCTGCATCAACTGGCCCGATATCGAAGAACGCGAACAGGAGATGGCACGCGTCCTTCAGTTGGAAGCCGATGAGCGGCCCATCATGCTGATTGCCGTCGGTTATCCTGATCCAGAGGGACTCGTGGCCTACTCACAGAAGAAGCCCGTCGAACAGCTCTGTCGGTTCAATTTCGAATGATCCTCGAAGTCTCTGGAACATCGACAAACAACAAAGGCGCGGAGCTAATGCTCGTCGGGATCCGGGAGCATTACGCTCCGGACCACGCTGACATTCGCCTGGCGGTCGAACCGTGGTTCGGATGTTTTGAAGACCGGGCGCACTACGGATTGCGGACAAAGCTGGCTCGTACCAAATTCGGACGGTCAGCACTCGCCATGTGGTTGATGCCCCAAAGCTTTCGTACGGCCTACGGGCTGGTGGCGGAACAAGACGTCCATGCCGTGCTGGATGCGTCCGGTTTCGCGTTTGGCGATCAATTGGGGCCAGAACGTTCGGAGCGCTTTGCCCGCGATGTCCGGCGTTGGAAAGACGCTGGAAAAAGAGTCGTTCTCCTGCCACAGGCCCTCGGCCCGTTCGACACGCCGCGAGTTCGCCGGGCATTTGCTGATGTCGCGGAAAAGGCTGATCTCGTCTACGCCCGCGATCAGGTGTCCTTTCAACATCTTCGAGGGCTCGGCGGGACGCCAGAAAAACTCCGCCTGGCACCCGACTTTACAAACTTGGTAGAGGGCGAATTGCCGCCCGGCTTCGAACCGCAGCCACGTATGGCCTGCATCGTCCCGAACCACCGCATGCTGGAGAAAACCAGCGACGGCGAGCGAGCTGGCTATCTTCCGTTTCTCGCTGCTTGTGTGCAGGAGTTGCTTCAAATTGGACTGACTCCGGTGATCGTCTTACACGACGCGCGGATTGATGAATCACTGGTGTCCCCTCTTCAGAGGCTGCTCGGGGCACCGGTTCCCGTCATTCGTGAACGCGATCCGCGGTGCCTGAAGGGCATCCTCGGCTGTGCGCACGTTGTCATCGGATCACGCTTCCATGCGCTGGTCGGAGCACTGTCGCAAGCCGTCCCCAGTCTTGGCGTGGGCTGGAGCCACAAGTACGAGATGCTCTTCGCGGATTACGATTGTGCAAACTGTGTTCTGTCGCCGCTGTCGACTCCCGTGCAGATCCGGGAAGCGATTCGATCTGTTGCCGAAGAACCGGCGCGAAGCGGATTGATCGGACGATTGCGCGAGGCGGCTGCTGTCCAGAAACGCAGAACGTCTGAAATGTGGACTGAAGTTGATGCACTGCTTGGGGTGGGTGTGTTGTCACCCGCAACCGGCGGTCATGGTTGTGCGCGATCAATCGCCGAGGGATCAGTTGCGGCTCAACTCAACCGAAGCTTCCCATGCCGCTAGCCGAACTTGGCAAGCCGGTATCCACACTGGCAAACCGCGATGCCCGCCGGTTGCGCGTGTTACTCGTTCAGCACTGCTCCGAATTCACAGGTTCGACAATTAGCGGCCACTTGATCGCGGCGGGATTCCGCAACGCCGGTTGGGACGTCGACGTGGTGTTCGGATTCGAGGGACCGTACACAGCCAAGTATGCCGAACTGGGGTGCAGTACGCATGTGGTCCCCCACAAGAACTGGCTCCGGGGAGGAAACCTCGTGCAATCGGCCAGACGGATCGGC
>CAYSHJ010000705.1:0-3209 GCA_964430385.1 uncultured Planctomycetaceae bacterium | reverse complement strand
GCTCGATCGCTGGGTCGAGGAACAGGATTTTGATGGCGATGGATTCGCCGATCTGTCTCAGCGTTATCACGGCAGCGGTGACTACGCGATTCAGATTGCTTCAGGACGCGACGGTCACATCACGTCACGCCAGAGAGTGGAGTGGCCTGAGACGCCTCGCAGTTGGACGGTCGGTGACGTGCAATCGTTTCCGTCTCCGCTGGGTGACTTCGATGGCGACGGGCTGGCCGACTTGTTGATCTCGCGAATGTCGCAACTCTCGGAGTTCGATACGAAGGCGGTCGTCGAGCGTCACCAAGTGCCGCTGCCGGTGCAGGCCATTTCCGGCAAGACAGGGCGGAGAATTTGGGGCGGCGGCTCGCTGCCATTGCCCGATTGGATTCTACCGACGGATGCCGACAATTCGGCGTCGCAGCAAGTGTTCTGGTCCGGCAGGTTTCAACCGACTTTGACTGACGCTGTGGACCTCGACGGCGATGGACGCGGCGAGGTGTTGCATCTGTTTTCCATGTGGAACGAGACCCAATCCAAGGACAAGGCCGGCAGTCGCGAACATCGGCGACAACTTTTCGCCGCGCTGCTCGATGGTCGGGACGGAACGCTGCGCTGGGCCGAGCCGTATCAGGATCAGACCGCCAGCGAAAGTTGGTTGCTGGGGACCGAGGGTGCGCGGATCGTCGATGCGTCGGCCGATCTCAACGGCGATGGGACTCGCGACATCGTGCTGATCGTGCCGAAACGAGACCCGCAGCAAGGTTCGTGGCGGGGCTTGTTGCAGGCTCTCAACGGACTCGATGGCAAAACACTGTGGGGACCAATCGCTCTCAGCGGATCGTGGAACAACGACGCCGAAATCAAGCGGCCGATCATCAGCGATCTCGATGGCGACGGACGCCCCGAAATCGTGCTGCTCGAATCGAAGCAGCCGGTCGTGATCCGAGTTGTTCGCGGTGACACCGGCGAAACGCTGTGGACTTGGCAGGGGACGCAACCGCCGAATTGGTCAGAGCCGGGCCTCGCGGTCGTGGCGATGCCTGCGACGCGCTCGGCGCGGGTCTCCGACCCCGTCGCTGCCCCGACCGAAGGTCTCCCAGATCGTTCGGAAGTCCAACCTCGCCAGGGAGACCTTCGGTCCAGCGAAGTGGCTCGGTCGGAGACCGGCCACAGCGCGCGTATGAAGCGTTGCGTCGCCATCGCTCTCAACGAAGCCGGCCCGCAATGGGAAATCGTGTTACTCGATCACACCGGCAAGCTCGTCGAGCGTGTGCCGAACGGATCGAGCCAACTCTGGTCCTACGACCTCGACGGCGACGGCGGCGAGGAATTGCTGTGGTCGGCCATCAAGATTCAAGCGACTCGCGGGCTACATGACGTGCTGTGGTCATGGTCGCCGCCTCCGCAGAGCTACGGCTGGGTCTCGAACATTGAGCGAGCGGCCAATGGACTTGTAATCGTTGCCATGAGCAGCAACGACTCGGTGACGCTGCTCGAAGGTAAGACTGGCAAGCCGCTGGGCCGCACATGGACGAGTTGCGGCGGCACCTCGATCGACGAGAATGGCCGGAAGGTGGACCTCAATCGGCCGAAGCTGAACTCGGCCGGCAAATCGCCGCGCTTGCTGACGCGCGTCGGCGAGGGTTCGGCGAACAGCCATGTCGTCTCGCGAGCCGTGCTGCCGACGGACGAGAATGGAAAGTACGCCGTCATGCGCTCGGCGCGGGTCTCTGACCCCGCCGTTGTTACGACCGAAGGTCTCCCGAACACTCGTGGAGACCTTCGGTCCGGCCCAGTGGCTCGGTCGGAGACCGGCCACAGCGCGGGCGACGATCCGCGCCTCGTCCGGCAGCTTCCGTGGGCACCATCGGCCAGCGAGTGGTCGTCGTCATTCTGGATCATGCTGCTCATGCAGATCGCGAGAGCGATCCTGCTGTCGCTCGTCACTGTGCTGATTCCATTCTGGTTGATCCGCGCGGGGGTGCGTCGTCGCGAACTCGGCTGGCGGCGCGGATTGTTGATCGTCGCCGGTCTGGCCGTCATCGCGTTGAGCATCACCGTGCTGCAATCCCGCGCGGAGAGTCCCGGAAGGGCCGGCCTGCCGTGGGGCGCACAACTCGCCATGGCTTTCGGAGCGTTGCCGATTCTCGCCTGGCCGACAGCGGTGTTGCGCAGCATCTTCCTCGGCGAATGGCGACGCCTGCGTTGGCTGCTGGGCGGCACGCTGCTCGCCGCGATCGTGCTGGCGGCAATCCTCATCGCGATAGAATTCGCCAAGAAGTCGCCCGAACAACACTACTCGTGGCACGGCTGGTGGTTCATTCTATTTCTCGGAGCCTTCGTGGTCGGCGCGTTGCTGTTGGCCTGGCGCGGATTCGGTCTCCACGTCTGCTGGCTGTGGAAGAGAATTGCCAAGGGACGAGCTACAGTGGCGCCCCGTTGAGGGTGCTGGCTCATGAATTGATTGGCCAATGATTGATTGAGGTGCTCCGTGTCATCGCTCCGCCATCGCACATCCCCCGTGCTGCTGCTGGCCGTGGCGGCGTTCTGTGTTTTCGGATTCCTCGCGACGTTCGAGCCGATGCAGGCCGCAAAACAATGGACTTGGCGAGCGATCTACGTCGTGGTCGGAGGCTGCTCGCTGGCCGGAGTCGCGTCGTCGTTCCGCAGGCCGCGTTCGTGACAGGAGATCCTCGAAATCGTGAGTCCGGATCACTCAATCGCGGGGCTGCTCGACCAAGCTCGCCAGGGAGCAGCAACGGCTCAAGGCGAACTGCTGCGCCGCTTCGAGCCGTGGCTGCGGTTGCTCGCGCGAGTGCAGCTCGAAAGCCGCTTCGCCGCCAAGTTCGATGCGTCCGACGTCGTGCAACAAACGCTGCTCGAAGCGGTCAAAGCCTTCCCGCAGTTTCGTGGTTCGACCGAAGCCGAGCTGACCGCGTGGCTGCGGCAAATCCTGGCTCACGCGCTGGCTCACGAGGTTCGCCGCTATCACGGGGCACAGAAACGCGATGTCACGCTCGAAGTTTCGCTGAATGCCGAATTGGCTCAGTCTTCACAGCGGCTGGGCCTGATGTTGGCCGAGTCCGGGCCGTCTCCCAGTCAAGAGGCGGCGCGACGAGAACTCGACGTGCTGTTGGCCGACGTCCTCGCACGACTCCCCGATGACTACCGCGAAGTGCTGATCCTGCGGAACCTGGAAGGATTCTCACACGACG
>CAYSHJ010000704.1:0-21085 GCA_964430385.1 uncultured Planctomycetaceae bacterium | reverse complement strand
CACTCGTTGGTCGAATGTCGTTTGGAAACCGGGCGCACGAATCAAATCCGCATTCACCTCGCGGAACTTGGTCATCCGATCTGCGGCGACGTGAAATACGGCCCGGCGCCCTATTCGCCCGAACCGCTAACGCCGCCCATCGCCGATCATCCGACGCCGCCACGATTAGCTCTGCACGCGACCGAACTCAGCTTCGTACATCCCCTCACCGACGAAGACCTGCACTTCACCAGCGAATGGCCACCGGACCTCGAACGGTTCTGGGACGAGTTGCCAACCTCGCACCGGTTTGCGGGACGATGATCGCCAGTGAGCGTGTCATCGCCAGCGTTGCCGCACACGAACCCGAAGCGCCAGCGAGGGCGAAGCGTGATCCGGCCCTCGCTGGCGCGTTTTGAAGTTGCGCAGTTTTTGAATCGGCCCCATCCGGCTCGTCCGGATGGTGAAGACGACGGTGAGCTAGCCGCGAACTTTACGCTACCAGTGCCTGTTTTTCTGCGATCCGCCGAAGGCGGATCGCAGAAAAACAGGCAGCCCAAACAGAGGGCGTCCTTAGCCAGCCATCAGATTCACCATCCGGGCGAGCCGGATGGAGTCTTCTCGCAATTGCCGCGAATTCACGAGGAAATGGGTCACGACAACAGCCGCGCACTGGGGATCGAACTCTGTATGAACACGACCACCCCGACGATGTCGTCATCAAACCGGCGTCTTGATCTCGCCGAGCAGAGAGTTGAAGTCCACCAGCACGTCACTGTTAGATTGGAAGAACCAGTCAAGGTCCGGACTGCCACCGGTGAGTCGGTCGGCGGCGGATGAATCATTCTGCACAGTCGTGCTGTCGAGTTTGGTCGCGCCGTTGGCTCCACCGCCATTGAGCAGATTGAAGATTCGCGCGACGTAGCTGTTCGCGCTGGTCCATTCCGCCATGATCACGTTTAAGGCGGCGATGTTGCCGCTGTGCGAACTCGTGCCGCCGATCAGGATGTCATCGCCAGCGTTACCGCCGAGTGTGTCGGCACCCGCGCCGCCGATCAACAGGTCGCGGCCGGAGCCGCCGACGAGCGAATCGTTCTTCGAGCCACCAATCAATACGTCGTTGCCGTTGCCACCTTGCAGAGTCACCTTGCCGAGCGTGAAGGCGCCCGCGTGAATAACGTTCGCTGAATTGCCTCCGGTTAGTGTCGCGGTTTCGACGTTGCTCAATGTCAGAGTGCCGAAGCCGAGTGCCGCCAGCCACGTGTCGGTCAGTGTCATGTCCGTGTCGCGAACGGCGACGATGCGATCGGATGAGCCGCCCGCTCCAGCGATCGTGCCACTGCCGGTCCAACCGCTCACGGTGAAGGTGTTCGAACTGCTGCCGCCGGTCAGATTGGCGACTTGCATGTTCGCGAGCTTGTCCGTGCCGACGCCCGTCAGGCTGATGTTGGTCAGCGTGAAGTTCACGTTGCCCGATTCGACGAGCGTGTTGGTTCCCGTGCCGCCGTCTAACGAATCGTTGCCTTTGCCACCTTGCAGCGAGTCGTTCCCGGTTCCGCCGTTGAGCGTGTCCGCGCGGGCCGCTCCATTGAGCACGTCGTCGCCGTCACCGCCGAGTTCAAACATCGGCCGCGCGGTCAAATTGGCCGAGTTCACGACGTTGACCGTGTCGTGGCCGCCGTGAGTCCGCAGCCGGAACTGAGACGTCTGGCTGTAGGCATAGCTGTACGTCGCGCTGAGCGAACCGCTGAGACCGAGCGTGACGTTGCCAGATGTCGTTGACGGATACGTCAGCGTGACGATGTCCACCACCGAGCCGCCGTGCAGAGCGAGAATCACAAAGACACGTTGAGTCGGGCAACATCGACAATCGCGGCGTGGCTCATTCGCGACTTGCCGACCGGTCGAATGTTCGAGTTGCGAACTGTATAACCGCGAGCAGTTGGATTCGGGCGAAGGTTTCGAGTCTCCGCGATGACCTTGATCTTGGGATTACTTTGAATGACGCAACTGAGAACAATTTTTGAGACCTGTCGTCCGCGAGCCGATGTTGAGGCTGGGACGACCAAAGATGAGCAATTCGCGGCTGACTTGGCACAGGTCGTCAACCAGACTGCTCCGAAAGAGTACGCGGACCCTGCGGTTTTCTTTCGGCACAGCCATCCCACCAGAGGGATGCGACAACTGCTGAAGGCGGTGCTCACTCGGTTGTCGGGACGTGGCGGTGAGGTCGCCTCAATTATTCGGCTCGACACGCAGTACGGTGGAGGCAAGACACACAGCCTCATCGCGCTCGTTCATGCCGTGCGCGGTATCAAGGGCGTCGAGAACGTTTCCGAGTTCGTCGATCCGATCCTGCTCCCGAAGTTTGACGTGCGGGTGGCGGCACTCGATGGTGAGAACTGTGATCCGGCGGATGGATTGACGCTCGAACCTGGGTTGCGAGCAAAGACACTTTGGGGCGAGTTGGCATACCGGTTAGCCGGTGCCGAGGGATATCGCCGAGTCCAAGAGAGCGATCAAAAGCATGTCGCTCCGGGCGCGGAGACGTTGCGCGAGTTATTTGGTGGGCAGCCCGCGATCATCATGCTCGACGAGGTATCGGTCTATCTGCGGAAAGTCGAGCGGGCGCAGCCGGGAGCAAGCGGACAGTTCACCGCGTTCCTGCACGCTTTGTTCAAGGCGGTTGAGACGTCGCCCAACGTGGCATTGGTTTTCACGTTGGCAGTTGGAAAGGACTCCGAGGCTAAGGACGCATATCGCGAAGAGCATGAGCGTGCCCTGGCGGCTTTGGCTGAGGCGGAAATGGTTGCGTCGCGAAAGGCCACGCAACTGAATCCCACGGAAGAAGACGAGACCGCCGACGTCTTGCGGCGGCGGTTGTTTGACGAGGTGGACCGGTCGGCGGCGGACGCGGTTGTGGCCGCCTACTCCGATGTCTGGAGCCGCAATCAGCATGAACTGCCGGCCTCGGCTGTACGCAAGGAGATGCGAGACCTCTTCCAGCGTGGCTATCCGCTACATCCTGAGACAATGGCGGTGCTCACGGAAAAGCTGGCGTCGCTCAGTACCTTTCAGCGGACACGCGGCATGTTGCGACTGCTCGCTCGCACGGTTCATGTGCTTTGGCGTGACAAACCGGCTGATGCACTGGCGATTCATCCGCATCACATCGACGTGGGCTTCGGCCGATTCGGGACGAGATCACCACTCGACTGGGACAGGGAGATTATGCGCCGGCGTTGAAGTCCGATGTGGCGGCCGTGAAGGGAGACGATCCAGCCGTTGCCCAGGTGATTGATTCCACGCAGTATCCGGGTCAGCTTCCGATCACGTCTTACATCGCGCGGACGGTCTTCCTCCACACGCTCGCGTTTGGCGATTCGGCGAAAGGGATCAGTCCCGACCATCTCAAGTTTTGTGTTTGCTCGCCCAAGGTTGAACCCAGTTTTGTCGAGCAGGCGCGCATCCGGTTCGTGACGGACTCACTTTTTCTTGATGATCGACCCGGCGCTCTGATGCGGTTCATGGTCGAAGCGAATCTGACGCAGGTGATTCGGCGTCAGATGGATGAAATCGAGGGTGCTGAAGTACGGAATGAGTTGCAGGAACGGATTCGTTTGTTGTTTGGTGCTCCGGGCGGTGCCTTCAATTTGGCAGCGTTTCCAGCGGGAGCTTACGAGGTCGATGACGGCATCGGAGACGGTCGGCCGTTGCTCGTGGTGATTCACTACGACGCCTTTTCGATCACGACAGACCCTCAAGGATTGCCTCCCGTAATCGAGGAGATTTTTCGGCACAAGGGCCAGGAACAAAAGCTCCGCGAGTTCCGGAACAATCTGGTATTTGTGACAGCGGACCAGCGTCAGATCAGCCACATGAAGGACCGAGTTCGACGTCGGCTGGCGTTGCAAGAACTGCTCAAGCCCGACCACATGCGCGAATTGGCCGAACACCAGCAGAACAAAGTGAAGGAAGAGTTCCAGAAGTCGGCGCTCAGCGTAGCCGAGGCAATTCTGCACGGCTATCGGCACTTATTCTTCCCGTATCATCTTTCGATGCCGGGTTCCACAGAGCCGATCGCGCACGCGGCCGTCGAAGTTCACAACGCCAGCGACAGTCCGGGGAATGGCCAGCTTCATGTCGCGCGCGTGCTGCGTGACCACCACAAGCTGCTCGACAACGGCGACACGCCCGAGGCACCAGCCTTCGTTCGCGATCAGACGCCGCTCAAGCAAAAGGGCGAAATCTCGACCCTCGAACTTCGGAACGAGTACCGCCGTGCCCCGCGACTTTCAATCCTCGTGTCGGACAGTCCGTTGATTGCGTGCATTCGACAAGGCATCAACTCGGACGTCTTCATTTATCGCGAAGGCAACCAGGTCTGGGGCAAAAGCGATCCGGCTCCGGCGATCCAGATCAGCGAGAACGCCTTCGTCCACACATTGTCAGATTCCCGCAAGAAGCAGCTTTGGCCACGAGCCGCACCGCTGGTCGTGACGATGGTCGCCGCGCCGCGACAAATTCGGCCGGGTGACTCGGCGGAGGTGACCGTCACGGTCACCGGCGGCGTGGGGCCGTTCACCTACATTGGTTCGCATCCCGATCTTTCGCAGGCGAACACAACGCAGACAGTGCTGCGGTGTGACGTGTCGCCAGAGACTTCCGCGACGTATCAAGTCGAAGTTACTGACAGTCGCGGCCAACGTCAGGTGGTGACGGCGGAGGTGTACGTGGCCGAGCCAGGGCAGCAGCCTCCGCCGCCGAAGAAGCCGGAAGCTTCGGTGCCCCCCAAGCCGCCCGATCCGCCACCGAAACCGCAGCTCACTGCCGAAGGCCCGCTCGCCCAGGCCCTCACCGAGTTGTGGGAGAAGGCGCGGAAAGCGAAAGTCGCCGCGATCGAAAAACTCGTGATTCGATTCTTCGATGCTTCGGCAACCTGGAAGGTGCATCAGGCGCTGGCCACGTTGAAGGAGGCCGAAGTCAACTGCCGATTTGAAGTCGATATTTCGGCGGAGGGAGTCAACGCTTTTCAAATCGAGTTCGACGGACGATTGGACAAGGCCAACGCGGTGAAGTCATTTCTTGATCCGCAACTCCGGAGCGCCGCGGACCACAACTTCACAGCGACCTACACGCTGGCGTTTGCATCGGCGCTTTCGACGACGGTGGACAAGGCCGAGGCATTTGGCAAAGCTTTGACGAAGTACGGAAGCGGCGAGGCGTATGTCGAGGCGCACGCGGCGGCACAGGAACTCAAAGGAGGAACGCCATGAGTGCAGTCGTTGCGAGATTGCATATCGAGCCGGATCACTCCAACTTGCCTCGGTACGAACTCCGCCTACATGTGCGCACGAGTGGCGAGTACGAACTGGAAATCTGGCAGTTGCCGTCGCCATCAACGCCACGTTTGACGTCGGCCGAATATGTCGCCGCGCTGAAGGGTGTGGCCTTGCGATTGATCGAGCCGCGCATCCTGAAGCGGCTATCGCGAGCGCGAGTCAACCTTGGTTCGCTCTCGGCTGGCAAGCAACGACAGTGGAAGATCGACGAAGACGTCGCGCTGACCCTCGGCCTGTTGTTCCGAGTGCTCGCACCCATGCGACATCTGGATCGCATTCGGCAAGTGGCTGACGGTATCGACGAGATGAGCCGCGAAGAGGCCGGCTACTGGCTCGGCATGGCCATGCACCGCAAAAATCCACGCCGAGTGTTGGCAGCGCTCCGCACGCTGCTGACGACGGCGTAGGTCAAACTGTTTTTCGCGTGATATATTTCTGACGTTCGGCCAGCCGGAATGTGGCTGGTTTCCAAAGAAAGGGGGTGTGGCCATGACTACGACGCATCGAACGGTCGTGTTCCACACATTTCGCGGTGCTCGTTTCGAGGATCACGGTGTTGATCTAGACGTTCTTGAAGACCTCCAGCGGTATCGCGATCTGCTTGTGGAAGTTGCCAAGGAACTCTGGCGGCGCAACAACCCAGCGCGTGAGCGGCTTCCTCGAAATTTTGAAGATTCTCTCTCGCTGCGGTTCTACGAGGTTCAGCCAAACTGCGCGACGATCCCCTTGGAGCGCATCATTCCCGGCGAGGAGGTGAATTCTCTTTTTGTCGATGAAAACTCTTGGGTCGAAGATGAACTGGACCAAGCGGCCGAACTCATCACGTCGACCGTAGACGCCGTGGGTCGGCAACAGTCGATTCCAGCCGAGTTTCCGAAACGACTTCTGGGGATGTTTGAAAGCTACGGCAAGACGCTCCGAACAGGAGAGTGGTTTGAGCATCGTCCAGCGCGGGCTTCGGCCTCAGTCCGTTACGACGGAACTGTCCGCGAGGGCTTGATGCGGGCCATGAACGCGTCTTATGAGTCGTTCGTGGACATCACGGGCGCTGTCACAATGGCACGAGTGACGCGACCGCGGATGGCGATCCAACTCGATGACGAACGCGAAATAGAAGCGTCGTTCCAATCCGAGGACGAAGAGAAGATCACAACGGCCCTGAAGCAACACACCGTCACCAAGGTGCGAGTGGTTGGACGAGGGACGTTCGCCCCCGAAGGTCGCTTGCTGCGGATCAACCAAGTGGATCGGGTCGATTTGCTGCCTGGAGGCGAATTGCCTTTCGATGCTTCGGCCAAACCGATCTGGGACGTCTTCGATGACATCCTCGCGGATGTTCCTCGTGAGGAACTCGAATCCTTGCCGCGTGACGGTGCGCAGAATTTGGACCATTACCTGTATGGGACTCCGAGGACCGGGTCATGAAGTCCGTGTTCGCGGATACCTCTTATTGGGTAGGGTTGGCCAATCCCCTGGACCAATGGAATGCGTTGGCCAAAGCGGCTAGCCGGCAATTAGGGACTTGCCGGATCGTCACAAGCGACGAGGTCTTGACGGAGTTCCTCAATTACTTCGCTGAGCGAGGACCGCATTTTCGCGCGACGGCGGCCAAGTTGGTGCGGAGTATTCATGCCAATTCGAATGTCACAGTGTTGCCGCAGACCCGCGAGGCATTCTTGGCGGCAATGGCGATGTACGAGCAAAGACAGGACAAGCAATACAGCCTCACCGATTGCAGTTCGATGATTCGAATGAAGCAGCAGTCGATTCAGGAAGTGCTCACAGCCGACCGGCATTTTGGCCAGGAAGGCTTTCAGGTTTTGATGGCACCACCTTCCGATTGAGCGACGGCGAAGACCTGCGTTTGGAGTATGCGGCGGTGGGTCAGCAGTTGGCGGCCATACTGCGAGGCGAAGCGGAATCTCCTAGTGAGCGAGCCAAGCTTTGCGGCGAGTCGGACAAATTGGAAACGGAATTACAAGCGAACCAATGCTGCCTGGAATTCTTCAGCGATTGGCCGGAAGAGATGCAGCCGGTTTGTTGGAAGCAATTGGATCAAGCCACTTTGGAACGGACCAACTGAATGACAGATGCGAAAACTTCCCGGCCTCGATTGTTGATTGAGGAGTGGTTGCCGATTGCTCAGATCGGGGTTGAGAGTTTGCGAGAGCGGACGCCGATGACGCCGTTTCCGGCTCCGAATCGGTTGCATGTGTGGTGGGCTCGGCGGCCGTTGGTGGCCAGTCGCGCGGCGATTCTCGCCAGCTTGCTCCCCGCCGATGCCGACCGCGACAAGTTCCTTCACGCCCTTGGCATTCACGGCGATCCTGTCGCTTCGCGTGCCCGCATCGACGAAGCCAAGCGGAGTGGAGATCGGTTTGAGGGGCCAGCGTACTCCTACAGGCGAGCCTTCACATACACGCCGTCGCTCGATGAGTTCGAATGGTTGTCGCAAGAAACCACGCGGGCTGGCTTCGATGGACTTGCGACCGTGCTCGATCCCACGGCAGGTGGGGGGAGTATTCCCTTTGAGGCCATTCGTCTCGGATTGCATTCGGTCGCGAATGACCTGAATTCTGTCGCATGGCTAATCCTTAAGGCGACGGTCGAATTTCCACTGCACTTTGGGTCGGCAGTACTTCATCGGTTCAAGCAGTTTGCGACTGAATTCGTCCGGAGACGCGACGAACGGCTCAATCCCTATTTTCCGGCTGAGCCGGAAGCAAACTCTGTTGCGACCAATTGGATGTGGGCGAGGACTATAAGTTGTCCGTAATTGCGGCGGGTTGGTGCCGTTGTCGCCGAATTGGCGGTTGGATAGTTCTGGCACCGGTGTGCGGTTGACGCCGCAAACCGCGGATTCGAAGGCGCGGCGGTGCGAGTTTCAAATTGTGCGGCTTGCCAATGAACACAGCGGGGGAACGATCAAAGGAGGCGATGGGCTTTGTCCGTTTCCCGACTGTGGTCGCGTAATTGACGGCGATGAAATCAAGCGGCAGGCGCAGTCCGGTCAGATGGGGCAGCAACTCTACGCCGTATTCTTCAAACGGACCACTGTGGTCGGCCAGACCAAGACCGGCAGAGACAAAATCAAGACCGAACGTGTGTTTCGTGCCCCGCGCCCAGAAGACGACCTCTCCTTAACAGTCGCCGCTGCACTCGAAGCCAAAATGCCCGAATGGCAAGCTCGAAACATCGTGCCGGAAGAGGAACGTTACATTGGCCCCGCAGATCGAAGCGGAATTTACGGCTTACTTCGACATGTCGACCTATATTCACCGCGTCAACTGCTTGGGCATTGTACGAGCGTCGAAGTGTTCCAAGACATCGTGGATGAGGTTCGAGAACAGAATGGAGGAGATGTGCCGGAACTCGACAAGGCTGCCCTTGTCTATATCGCTATCGCGCTCGACAAAATCCTCAACTACAACTCCCGAATGAGTGTCTGGATGCCGACGAGAGAAGTCGTCGCGAACACATTTAACCGACACGACTTCGCCTTCTGTTGGAGCCATGCGGAAATGGCTCCGACGATCACTGGCTTGGGTTACGACTGGACCATCGAACAAACCGGCAAGGCACTTGAAGAACTCATCGAAATGGTCGGAAAGAGTGCGACCACCGAGGGATTATTTCCGGTACAGCAGGCCAACGGAGCGATCCGAATTACGCACGGTTCCGGCGATGCGCTAGATTTGGACGATGCTGCCGTGGACTGCATCAGCATCGACCCGCCGTACTACGACAATGTCATGTACGCGGAGCTGGCCGATTTTTTTTTTACGTCTGGCTCAAACGCACAGTTGGATTACTCTTTCCCGAACCGTTTTCGAGTTACCTAACGGACAAAGATCGCGAAGCAGTCGCCAATCATGCAAAGTTCAAAGGCCAAACCGGCGGCGCGAAGAACCTCGCGGGCCGTGATTATCAGGAACGAATGGCGGCGATCTTCCGCGAGTGCCGGCGAGTCATCAAACCGCACGGCGTGATGACCGTAATGTTCACCCACAAAGCGAGCGGCGCGTGGGATGCACTGGCCAACGGATTGGTCCAAGCGGGCTTCGTTATCACGGCATCATGGCCCGTGAACACCGAAGCCGAAGGGAGCCTGCACATCAAAGAAAAGTCGGCAGCCAAGAGCACGATCTTCCTCGTCTGCCGCCCGCGCGAGCAACAAGCTCACGACGCCGACGAAGTCTATTGGGAAGAAGTCGAGCCGCGCGTGACTGCCGCCGTGCGCGAGCGCGTCGCCGAATTCCAAGAGGCCGGAATCGGTGGCGTTGATCTGTACCTCGCCTGCTTCGGACCCGCGCTGCAAGTCTTCAGCGAAAACTGGCCGCTCAAACGCGGACGCCCGATCCAACAATCCAACGGCAAGACGTCGAAACGCAAACAAAAGTCGCTGCTCGACGAAGAGTTCGACCCCTACGCCGTCCGCCCCGAAGACGCGCTCGATGCCGCTCGCAAAGAAGTGAAACGCTGGCGCATGGAGCAACTCGCCACGGTCAAACGCCAGCATCACCTCGACCCGCTGACAGAGTGGTTCGTGCTGGCCTGGGACGCTTTTCGCGCGCCGCGCTTCCCCGCCGACGAGGCGTTGAAGCGGGCTCGCGTGGTCGGCCTGGACTTCGATCAGGACGTCAAGAACATCGTCTGCGAAGTGAAAAGCAGCGACGTCATCCTGTGGGACAGCAAAGCTCGCCAAAGCAAAGGCAAGCTCGGCCCCATCGGCGAGACGATCATGCTCAACACCCTGCACCAAGCCGCCGCCATCGTCCGCGACACCAACACCGGTGCCGCCATGAAAGCCATCGAAGACGCCGGCCTGCTCACCGACGCTACGTTGATGACGGCCCTGGAAGCCATGCTCAACGTCCTCCCCGCCGGAGCTAACGCCGACCGCGCGAAGAAAGTCGATCCCTCGCTGGCCGGAGCCTCCAGCGATTTCGACGCCCTGGAAAAACTCCGCCGCCTCGCTTTCGCCGAACAAGTGCCAGAACCGAAGAAGCAAATGGTGATCGAGTACAGTGGCGCTTTGGGTGACGATGACGATGATGAGCCAAGCGAGGAATAAGTCGGGACGTTATCGCGACAGGGAGACACCAAATGGCCGAGCCTCAATTTGATACGATCGGCCCCTGGAGCGAAACGAAACTCGACATTCTTCGGACCTACGCCGGTGCCTACACGACCGTTCTGGCCAAGCAGTCCGTCATCCGCCGGTTCGTTTACATTGATGCCTTTGCTGGGGCGGGCAAACACATCTCCCGAAAGACCGGCGAGTTCGTGCTGGGGAGTCCGGCCAACGCGCTCAACGTCCAGCCCCCTTTTCATGAGTTCCATTTCGTGGACCTCAAGAAATCTCGCGTCGCGATGCTAAACGAACTTGCCCAAGGCCGTCCGAACGTCCATGTGTATCACGATGATTGCAACGACGTCTTGCTAAAGCAGATTTTCCCTCGTTGCCGCTACGAAGACTACGTACGCGGACTGTGCTTGCTGGACCCGTACAAGCTCGTCGTCAATTGGGAAGTGCTTGCGGCTGCCGGAGCGATGAACTCCATCGAAGTCTTCTACAATTTCATGATCATGGATTTGAACATGAACATGTTGTTGAAGAACCCGGACAAGGCGTCGGACTCCCAGATCGCTCGGCTGAACGCCGTTTGGGGAGATGGCTCTTGGCGCGAGGCGGGCTATACCAAGACTCGTGGGCTCTTCGGTGACATCGAAGAAAAAGCCACGAATGAACGAGTTGCCGAGGCATTCCGAAAACGGCTTCAGAAAGTTGCGGGATTTACCTATGTTCCCGAACCGGTGCCGATGAGAAACTCAACAGGGGCTGTGATGTACTACCTCTATTTCGCGTCGCCGAATAAGACGGGAGCGAAGATTGTCGAACACATCTTCCGCAAGTATCGGGGGTGACCATCATGTCCGAGAACTCTGCCATCGAATGGACCGAGGCGACGTGGAACCCGGTAACGGGTTGCACCAAGGTCAGTCCCGGTTGCAAGTTTTGCTACGCGGAACGCATGGCTCACCGCCTTCAGGCGATGGGCAGCGAAAACTACGCGAACGGCTTTCAGGTGACGCTTCACGAGCACATGCTAGAACGGCCGCTCTCGTGGCGGCGACCACAGCGAATCTTCGTGAACTCCATGAGCGACCTCTTCCACGAGTCCGTGCCCGTGAGATTCATTCTACGAGTGTTCGACGTCATGCGGCGCGCTCATTGGCATTCGTTCCAGATTCTCACCAAGCGTGCGGATCGGCTGCTGGAGCTGAATGCGAAAATTGATTGGCCAGCCAACGTCTGGATGGGAGTCAGCGTCGAAAACGCGGATTATCAAGACCGCATCGACCGTCTTCGTCTGACGGCTGCGCATGTCCGGTTCTTGTCCTTGGAGCCGTTGCTGGGGCCACTGCCCGAACTCAATTTGACCGGCATTGATTGGGTCATCGTTGGTGGTGAGTCTGGCCCCAAGGCTCGTCCGATGAAATCGGAGTGGGTCTTGGATATTCGCGATCAATGCCAAGCCGCATCAGTCCCCTTTTTCTTCAAGCAATGGGGCGGACGAAACAAGAAAGCCACGGGGCGATCGCTTGAAGGCCGAACCTACGATGAATTCCCAGAGCCGCACGCGGTTGCTGGTACGGCCTTCGCCTAGAAATCGGACGAGACCAAAGAATCGACGCCACTCTGTCCCGAGCTGCGACTCAGATTGGGAGAACGCACATGATGATGACGTTGAATGCCAAGGTCGTGAGTCTGCTGGGCGAAGGGCTTGAACGGGTCTATTGGGCGCGTTGCAAAGTTCTCGAAGAGGCTCAAGAGCGATTGACGAATTCAGCCCTAACGGCTCGCCAAGAGCGTGGCGGTCAACGAGATGTCGTTGAGGCCATGAATGACGTTGAGTTTGTCAGTCAAATTGCCCAATGCTTCTTTGATTTGGGAAGGGAGGTCGTTGGCGGGAAGATCGAAGGCTACATCTGTGAAGGGTTGTTTTCCGGCTGCTTCGATGGGAAGGACTCAAGGGGCTGCCGCGTCAGATTGGAAATTCGCTGCGTCGATGAGCCGAATCCCAATAACTCGGAAACCTTGGTTGGCTAACTTTAGATTGCGTTCGCAGGGTGATGAGTCAGATTGGCAAATTGACCTTCCACATTGTCCACAGCGTTGCTCGGCGACCGCTTTCATGCCCAGAATGATGCCATGAGCACGAAAACTCAAACCTCAAAACCGCAGCGTCACTATGAGTCGCCCGACGTCCCGATGTCGGCGATCCGCCGGTACGTGCGCCAGATCGTCGAGAAATTCCAGCCGGACGAGGTGATCTTGTTCGGCTCGTATGCGAAGGGCGAACAGCGGAAAGACAGCGATGTGGACTTGCTCGTGGTCATGCCGGCTTGGAACGAAATGAGCAAGGCATCCCGAATTCGCTGGGAGTTGAAAGCGCCGTTTTCTTTGGACCTGATTGTGCGGACGCCGAAGCATTTGCAACGCGGCATAACAGAGAATGATTGGTTCTTGCGTGACGTGATGGAAACGGGAAAGGTCTTGTATGCAGCGTCAAACCGCCGGATGGGTCAAAAAGGCCGAAGCCGATTGGCGCGGAGCCGTGCGGCTGGACGCTGATCCGGACAGGCTGAATGACCTCATCGGTTTCCATTGCCAACAAGCCGCGGAGAAATATCTCAAAGCATTTCTTCAAGAGTTGGGGTTGCCAGTTCCGCGCACTCAACATCTTGAGGATTTGCTCGACCTGTTGTTGCCGCACGATCCAACTTTGAAGGGCATCCGCCGACGGTTGACGTCCTTGACCGACTTCGCGGTGGATTATCGTTATCCGGCAATCAGTGGCACGACTCGTCAGGCCAAGGCCGCGCTGCGCGCGGCCGAACGAGTCCGAGAAGAACTGCGTCGCCGATTGGGACTGCCGAGCTGAAATGATCCCGCTCTTGCCCGCTCACACTTGGGAGACCAGTTATCGCCATGAAGACGGCGACTTGATCGGCCTGTTCTTCGTGCCGGCACTTTCTTGCGCTGTGCAATACGACCGCATGACCGGCTACTTCTCGGCTGATGCCTTGTCGCTGGCCGCTCGTGGCATCGAGCGGCTGATCGAGAATGGCGGGCGGATGCGGCTGATCGTCGGCTGCACGCTCGATGACGATGAAGTCCAGGCAATGGAACAAGGCTACGACCTGCGTGCGCGTGTCGAACAAAAACTGTCGGCCGTGCCGCTCACACCGCCGGACTTGAAGGCAAAACACGGTCTCGAAGCGTTGGCTTGGATGGTGGCTCACGGTTGCCTCGATGTGAAAGTTGCCGTGCCAATGCGTCCGGACGGGAAGCCCGTGTCGATGCCCGGCATCTATCACGAGAAGGTCGGCATCATCACCGACCGCGAAGGAAGCCGGCTCGGTTTCAGCGGCAGCATCAACGAAACGGCCGGGGGCTGGATAAACAACCGCGAGAGCTTTCATGTCCATCTCTCGTGGGAAGGGGGCCGTGACTTCAAGCATGTCCAAGACGAGGTCGAAGCCTTCGAGCGGCTTTGGACCGGACAAGCTCGCAGCGTCCAGGTGATCGACTTTCCCGAAGCCGTAAAGGCGCGGTTGCTGGAATTCCTGTCGAGCAGCGACCGATTCGTGTCGCCGCTTCCTGTAGGCCAGACATTCTTGTCCGACCCGGCGACGAATGACCCGACAGGCAAAAGCGCCGATGACGAAGTGCCTGCGGGTGACGCTGCCGTGCCGCAGTCGTATCGCTTGCTCCCCGACGAGAAACGCCGGGCCGTCTGGACCTACATTCGCCATGCGGCTCGGATGCCGAATGGCATTCGAGTGGGCGAGGTGACGGCGGCGGTGAGTCCGTGGCCGCATCAAGTCCGGGCTTACAAACGGATGATCGACTCGTGGCCGTGCCAATTGCTCATCGCCGATGAGGTCGGTTTGGGGAAGACCATCACCGCCGGATTGTTTCTGCGGCAAGTGTGGCTGGCCGGTCTAGCAAAGCGGATTCTGTTGATGGTGCCCAGCTCGTTGATGCCGCAGTGGCAGGGAGAACTCTACGAGAAGTTCAATCTCAACGTGCCCATCTACGACGGCCATCGTCTGATCTGGAAGAAGACGCACGGCTGGCAGGGACCGCTCGAAAGCAAAGTGGATCGGACGACATGGCATCGCGAGCCGTTTGTGTTGTGCTCCAGTCATCTCATGCGCCGTCGCGACCGCAGCCAGGAGTTGCTCGCGGCTGATGATTGGGACTTGGTGCTGCTCGATGAAGCGCACCACGCACGCCGCAAGTCGCCGGGGACGCCGCAAGAGGGAGGTCCGAATCTCCTGCTCCGACTGATGCACCAAGTTCGGCCGAAGTGCCGATCGTTGTTGTTGCTCACGGCGACTCCGATGCAGGTGCATCCGGTTGAGTTGTGGGACTTGCTGCAACTGCTAGGACTAACGGGCCGATGGGAAACCAGCCGCGCAGACTTCGTCCGCTACTTCGCCGAAGCAGCGGGCAATCCCGGCCAAGAGGCTTTCGAGTTTCTGGCCGAGATGTTCCGTGAAACGGAAGCGTCGTTCGGCGAAATCACTGAAGATGCCGTGCAACAGATCGTCCCCAAGCTCCCGTCACTGGGCTGTCGCAAAGTGCTCAAGGCGCTGCGCGATCAAAGTGGCATTCCGTTGAAACGACTGGATGTGTCGCAACGCAAAGGAGCGATGGAGATCCTGCGGCGTTTCAGTCCGGTTCGCTATTGCATGTCGCGGCACACACGCAGCCTGCTGCGTGAATACTTCAAACGCGGGCTGATCTCTTCGCCCATCGCGATTCGCGACGTGCGAGACGTCGCGCTCCCGATGACTCGGTCAGAACAAGAACTTTACGATGCCGTCGAGGACTACATCAGCCAGATGTACAACAACGCCAGCCCGGACAAACGCTCCGCCGTGGGATTCGTCATGACGATCTATCGTCGGCGTCTGGCTAGCTCGTTTCATGCTTTGCAGCAAACGCTCAACAATCGCCTAGCCGGAATCGACAGCGTCACGGATGAGGATGTTTCCCAGAACGAGCAAGATGATGAGGCAATGGATACCGACGAAGCGCAGACGATGGCTGCGCTCGTATCCGACGAACAAAGTTCGATCCGTGAACTGCTCAAGATGATCGCCTGCGTTGGAACAAACACCAAGTTCCGCAAACTGAAGGAGCAATTGGATGAGGCATTCGTAGACGGCTACGACTCGGCGATCGTCTTCACGCAATACGGGGACACGATGAACTTCCTCAAGGAGAACATCGCCTCTGAGTTTCCCGGATTGCCGGTGGCCTGCTATTCCGGCGACGGCGGCCAAATTCGTGATACCGGCGGCTTCTGGACCAACTGCACGAAGGAGCACATCAAGCAACGCTTGAAGGCTGGCGCAATCCGCTTGCTGCTCTGCACCGACGCCGCCGCCGAAGGCTTGAACTTACAATCGTGTGGCGTGCTAGTGAACTACGACCTACCGTGGAACCCCATGAAGGTGGAGCAACGTATCGGCCGTATTGATCGCATCGGCCAACGATTCGCCACGATCGGTGAAGGCAAGATTCGGATCATCAACTTGGCCTACAAGGGCACTGTTGAAGCCGATGTGTACTTTGCTCTGGGCGAGCGCATTCAACTTTTCGAGGGCTTGGTCGGCCGACTGCAACCAATCCTGAGTCGGCTTCCCAAACAGTTCGAAAGCCTCGTGCTCGTACGCAAAGAAGACCGTGAAGCCGCTCGGCACCGCCTGTTGGCAGACATTCATCAGGCCACTCGTGAGACTGACTCGTCCGATCTGGACATCGACGAAGTCGCCACCGAAGCGCTGGAGATACCCGACCTCCCGCCACCGTCGCTCACACTGGAAGACCTGGATGCCGCACTAAATCACAGCGGTATTCTGCCACCCGGCATTGAGCTCCGCCGTTTGGATCGTGGCTCGTATGGTCTCACCATCCCTGGCTTCGACCGCGAACTGCGAGTCACCACATCTGCCGAAGTTTTTGACGATCACTTCGAAAGCCACGACTTCCTGTCGCCCGGGGGCCGAGTCTTTGAGCTGCTGGCTCTCGACGGTCATGGAGATTTGACGCCGTCCAAGAAAGGTCAGAAGGGGCGCGTCTGGCTTTTCAAACACCCGGAAACCGGCATCTGCAACTTCGTCGTTCAACAATCATCTGGTGCCATCGCCGTGTCGTCACTGTCAACGTTGCTGGATTTCTTAAAAAACGCGGAAGAGAGACACGTCACGGAGCCACCGGATGGTTTTCAGGGTTGCGAAGGCTTTTGTCTTATCTGACGCGCTGTCGGCGAGCAGATTGACTTGACGAGCACGAAAGGTTGTTGGGGTGTCACCACGACCGCATTGGCGGTGACCGACGCTGCCAGCGTCGCCGAGCAACCAGTCGAGGCCGTCATCGCCTCGCAAGGAACCGCATGACCTGTGAGGCACAGATGAGAAGCGATAGACTCAATCGAGTTTCGCTGTTACGCCAGTCGGGAGGTTGATCGTCTTGCCCCAATTAAACCCGATGAAACCGCTGTATCGCCGTCTGAGCGAAGTCGGACTGAGTCGAGACTTCGGGCAAGCAAAAAGGCCACCAAAAGGGGACGCAACTCAATTCGTCAACCCCGCCGTTTCGTCTGACCACAGTTCTCCCGCACGTTGCCAACGTCTACGTGACTCTGCCCTGCAAACACCGAAGCTCGGATCAAGCCCGCCAGCGGCGAGCAGACAGCGGGTTTCGAGCGACTCCGCAGCGGCCGATCCGCCAGAGGCGGGCCACGACGCTCGGCGACGTGCGGACCAGCGACACGGGCACTTCCGCCGCGCGACTTGCTCTTGGATCAACGCGAACACCTTGGTCCATCGCATGGCTTTCCCCCTCCATGAGCACGCACGCGAACTTCAGCGGCGATCCTAATGGCAACGGCAATGTCGCGGAACGTCACCAACAGGGAAATACAAATCTCGGCCGCGAGTGGTCGAGCAAATTAAGGTTCATCGGACTTTGGAGTAGATGCGCTAGCTCGGTGTCGCGGCGCTTTGAGTCTTCGGGGGCCGGAGAAGGTCGAGGACTCTATTCGCCTCAGTGACGGCGTGGTTGGCGACTGCCGCCAGGTCACTCGTCAAAGAGTCCGTGTAGTCCGCGTCGTTTCGCCATTGCCGAAGCTGATCCAGCTTGAGAGCGATGCCGCGACGCTTACCGTCCTTGAGAAACGCCCTGAGTCGGCCGTGATCGTCCGCGGTGTTGGTGGGCACGAACTTCAGCCAGTCGCGGCAGTAGTTGCGAGCGTGGCAGAACGCGGCGTAATAAGCACGGCTGACGGACGACCGTAGCATGGCTTCTCGCTGGCCCTCGTCACTTGTCGTCGGCTGCGAAAGATGGCGCGCCAGGTCGAGGTACTGTTTCCAATCAAACGGCATGTTGCGACCGTCGCGGGCGGAAGTCGGTGGTCAAGAGGATATCGCCGGAGCACTGTTCCAACTCGGTGGCAAACTCTTCACTGAGTCTGTCCAGTCTCGCGATGATGTCGGACTCGTAACGATCCTGCCTGATGTCCAGCGAAAGATACCGGTCATCAATCTCCGGATCGCGATAGAGTTCCAGGGAAAGTTCCGCAGCATTTCCGAACTCGGCCCGCACACGCTCGCAAATCCGTGGCACGAGTGAACGCAGCGTTGCGTGATCCGAGAGGTAGCGTTCGACATCCAGCGGATTCGGAATCGCGACGTCGGAACCAACGTCCAATTCGGAGTTGGCGACGACGCTATGTTCACTCAACGCCACATTCACCGGCGAATCCAGAAGCCTTGAAGGGGTCATCGTGACGGCACCTTGGCAGAAGAAAACTTTCCCTCACCGATCGGCAAGGCATTGGTAGCACATTGTGATCGCAAAAGAGATTTACCGCTGGATCGACATCAAAACCAGCCTGGTTGGGAAAAAAGCGGACGCGCGACGACGATCTTGCCGTCGCTTTGAATGGCCAGGCTCCTGGAACGAAACAAAGGTAAACGAAACAAAAGTTCCAGGAACCGTTGTCTATGTGCTTGATCTTGTTTTGCAAATCGGATTGACGCCGGAGCCGACACCATCATCGGCAATGACGGCATCGGCACGTTGCTCGGCGACATGCGGACCAGCGACTCGGACGCTTCCGCCGCCCGACTTGCTCTTGGATCAACGCGAAGACCTTGGTCCATCGCATGACTTTCCGCCTCCATGAGCACTCACGCGAACTTCAGCGGCCATCCTAACGCCAACGGAAATGTGGCAGAAACTCCCGAGCCAGGAAACACCACAACGCGGTCCGCGAGCGGTCTCGAAAAAACTCGTCAACGGAGTGGCATTTCTTGTCGAACCATCCCCACCCCATTCCGATGAACGAGGCTGCCCGGACGAGAATCGCAGCAATCAAATGGACGAGAAGTGCGTCGGCTGATACTGTCATTTGCGTGAGAGTGATGCGAGACATTGGAGGGTCGGCATGGCGAGTTACACGGCGGAGCCTCAACAGGTGGCTGAAATCCGTCGGCTTGCCGCTAGACCCAAGCAAGGTTCGACTCACACGGACGGCGGATTATGATCTGCTCGGCCGGCACTTGAAAAAGGACGACGTCTGCCAGGCCATCGTCAAATGGATCGATGCTGGTGAACGAGTCAAACCGGTGACACTGCGCGGTGCTGACTCCGGTGCCACAGCCTACGAAATGAAACCGCGGATTGGCGAATTCTTGTTCTACGTGAAAGTCACGCTGCGTGAGCTAGGCCAACCGAACGAAACGATGATCGTGATTTCAGCTCACCTGGATCATTGGTCCGGGGCAAGGATTGCAGAACTAAGGAAAACGCATGGCAACCAAGCAATGTCCAATTTGTGGCGAACAAACGCTCGACGAGCAACACGGGACGTACCGATTTGATCCGCCGCCGAATATCCCCGGCGGGACGATGGTGATTTCCGAGACGACTTGGGAACACTGTTCGTCGTGCGGCGAGGACATCCTGTCGTTGGAGTTGGAAGCAGCACTTGATCGGGAGCAGTCCCAGCGGCAGGGTTTGTTGTTGCCGAAACAGCAGACCACTTGCGGCGTTGACGGTGGAAAAATTGGCCACGAACTGTCGCACCACATTTGAGGCGACGCCCAATCGTGGTGAAATTGGACGAGGGAACACTTTTATGATCGGTTCCCAAAAACTCAGCAGCATCCGAAAAGAGCAGCGGCGCGCGGTGGAAGCCACGGAAGAAGACCCCATTCACTGGCTGGAAGAACGCGTGGCCGCCGCCGAGCGGAAGGGCGCTTGCGCCGAGGGGACTGAAATTCTTCAGTCGCTCCAGCGCTTTCTCGCTTCGCCGGGAAAGGGGAAACCACCAGCCAAGCGTCCGCGCAAGCAACGCCTCAGTACAAAGACTTAAACGCCCGGCAAAACGAGGCTACGAACGTCGCAATGTCGGGTAAGAATTCGCAGTCTGGTCGGTACGTCCATCAGTGGCGACTCCGTTTGTGGGAAAGGGGAAACGATCACGGCGACGACCAAACCAAGAATGTCGAAAGAAGAATTCGCGCGACGCGGTGAGGCGATTTATGAGCGTGAGCTTCGGAAGGCATTGGAACCGGAGCACAATGGCAACGTGGTGGCAATTGATATTCGCACCGGGGCTTACGAAGTGGATGCGGACGAGATGGCCGCGACGGATCGCCTGTCGGCGCGTGTTCCCAACGCTCAAACTTGGATGCGAAAAGTTGGCTCGCGACATTCACGGCACTTTGGAGCGGCACATCGGACGGTGCGGCCATGATCAAGGGCCAAGTCACTGCCAATCGCGAGCCCATCGTTCCGGTGACTGTCCAAGGTCCGACCGGCGACGAACGGAAAATCGACGCGGTCGTTGATACCGGGTTCGATGGCTGGCTGACGCTTCCGGCGGAGCTTGTCAAACGGTTGTCGTTGCCTTGGCGGCGACGTGGTTCCGCGCTGCTGGCGGACGACCACGAAATTCTCTTTGATGTTCACGACGGAGCCGTCATCTGGGATGGCCGGACGCGACGCATCCCAGTGGATGTCGCGGAGACGGCTCCGCTCCTGCGCATGGGAATGCTTCAAGCTCACCGGCTGGTGATGGATGTCGAACGACGCGGAGTGGTCAGAATCACCCGGCTTGTGCGACGTCGACCAAAGTAGTCCTCGCGAGCTTCCGTTGGCTCGGTTTGTCTTGGACACGGACACGCTGGAGGTGTCGAAGAGGAAAACGACAGGCACTTCGTTTTCGCACCGCACACAATGACGAGTCCCGACGGCTGCTTTACGTCATCATGGAGTGCCCACGAGAATTTCAGTGGCCATCTTGACCGCGCGCCGCAGTAATGGGGCGAAACTGCCGAACCGGGAAACATCACATTTCAGTCCGCGAGCGGTCTCGAAAACATTGCTCAACTGATTGGCATTTTTGCCGGAGCGGCAATGGCATCCATGACAATCCGTGGAATGGCATTGAGAAATGCGCCGGCCGTTTGTTCACGAACCTCAGGAGCCGCGACCGCGACTCGTCGAATGATGCATGCAACACGTCTCGCCTGACGATTGCCAAAACACAAACGGATTGGCGACCTGAGACCACGAACCTGCCCGCCGGTGGGACTCCCGGCGTGAGGCCAGCCGGGCGACGCGCGTAGAATCGCTCTGAACGAGCCATCGAAAACTAGCCGATCGCGAGAACACG
>CAYSHJ010000703.1:0-6924 GCA_964430385.1 uncultured Planctomycetaceae bacterium | reverse complement strand
CGAATCTTCTGCATCACGGCCAGGTCGCGTTTGTGGCCGTCACGGCCGGTGCGAATCTTCATGGCCAAAAACCCCTGCTTCGCCAGCGCCGCCGCCTCGGGCGGATGCTGGTCTTCCGGGCGAACTCCCTCGGTGTAGTTCATGGCGGCGGCGTAGCCCATGACTTTGTCGCGCTGACGCCCGCCGTACATCTCGGCGACGGAAAGACCGAGGGCCTTGCCGCGCAGGTAGTGCAGGGCCAGGTCGCACCCGGCGACAGCGCGGCCGTCGCCGAAATTCGGTCCCCACATCGTCCGCCACAGCTTGCGATGCTCGAGCGGGTTCTTTCCGAGCAGGACGGGTTTCAAGTGCTCTTCGATAATGCCGTGCGTGCCGCCGACGTCGGCCGTTTCGCCCCATCCCACCAGCCCGCTGTCGGTGCTGATCTTCACCAGCAGCGAGTCGCGGAGATTCGAATACGCGACCGAAGGACCGATCGCTTTGGCCAGCTTGTGCTGCACCGCAAACGTTTCGACTTTGGTGATCGTCAGCGAACTCGGCTTCCCGCGCGCATCGTCGGCCTCCGCCTGCTTTTGTAGGACTGACCACGCGGCCAACGTGCCACACGATCCGGCCAGCCCCGTTCGCAGCCAATCGCGTCGCGATAATCCAGCCTGAGACATGTTCGGCTCCTGAGTCGGTGGTGTGTCTTCGTGTCTAGAAGTTGTTTATACCTTACGCGGCTCGGAAAACATCTCAGTCACTCCCGCGACCAGTATAAGCCGCTCCACAGTCCAAACTCTAAACGAGGCCGCATCGCCAGAACAATCATCGCATGGGCAACTGCGATGACCGAATACCTCCAGACGACTCAGTTTGAGTTTGTAAATCTTGCAAGCGGACGATGAACGTTCGCTGGCTACGAATTGAAACGCGAGGGAATACAGATTACGTTCAAACTCGCAACGAACGTTTTCATGAGGAGTTAGCTCGTTGACAAAAAGTTCAGCCGGAAATTGCTCGCGAGCTGGCACGCCGCCTGCATTTCTTCACGCCGTCGCCACCAGCGACCGCAGCCTTTGAAAAAATTACCTCCGAGGCTGCCCGACTGCGAGAGAGGTCGGAGATTCTGAGGAGCCGCCGACTGGCGGTGGGAGGACAGTGAGTCAGGACCAGCCAGGTCGACGTGTGAGAGGCGACGATCTGGCGGACCAGGCTGAACGAGACTCGAAGCCGAGCGGTTTGGAGAGACCGCTCGGCTTCGTCCGTTTTCCTCTGGACCTTTTCCAGAACTCACGACTAGATTCCCGCTCCCCTTTCACCACTAATCGCATCCCGACGCGTTGTGGCAATTCCGCCGTGGTCCGCGTCGCCTCGCCCGTCCGGCTGAATGGAGTCCGCCGTGGTCAAGCTCTCGCACATGGTTTGGCTTGGTTGTCTGTTGACCATGCTGTGCAACGTCTCAACGGTGTCGGCCGCCGGCAAGATCGAGGCTGTGGCCGGGAAACGGTACGAGCTTTCCAGGGAGCACGGCCCGTGGATGATCATGGTCGCCAGCTTGGCCGAGCCGCCGCCGGAGTATCGCATCGACGGTCCCAGCTTCGTGCAAGCGGCCAATGAATTGGTGCTCGATCTGCGAAAAAAAGGCATCCCGGCGTACATCTACGAGCAGAAGGCCGAGCTGGAATCGCTGAGCACGTTTGATCGCAACGGCAAGCCCGTCCGCCGCGGCGTGCGCACGAAGGACAATCGCATCTGTGTGGTCGCGGGAAACTATGCGTCCGAAGCGGACTCCGTCGCTCAGAAGACGTTGGCTTACCTCAAGAACTACAAACCCAAAACGTTGGTCGACCATGCCGTGTTTCGGTCCACGCCCGGTCGACCGGGGCCGCTCAGCGGCGCGTTCCTGACGCTCAACCCGATGCTCTCGTCCATCGAATTCGCTCAGCAAAAGGTCGACCCACTGCTGCTCAAGCTCAACAGCGATCGCAAGTATTCGCTGTTATCCAATCGTGGGAAGCACACGCTGGTCGTGGCGTCGTTCTACGGCAAAGCGAAAATCGCCAAGCCCGGTGACGAATCGAGCTTCGACGACATTGGCAAGTCGCTCGACGAAGCCGGCCGGAATGCCGAAACGTTGTCGCAGGCACTCCGCGAACAAAACTTGCATTACGGCCGGACGTTCGATGCGTTCGTGTGGCACGAGCGGAATCGGTCGCTCGTGTGCGTCGGTTCCTTCACGTCCGATCGCGATCCCATGATCGGCCACACCTTCGAGTTCTTCGGCGAGCGGAAGCAGATGCACGCCGGGACCAAGGTCGAGGTCGTAATGCCACAATCGCTGCTCGTGCCCGAATCCGACAAGCGGAGGCGGATCATCCCCGTACTGCCGGTCGCACTCAAGCGCGGAAAAACGGTTGAGGCGCTGCCCAAGCACACCTTCGTCTTCGACCCCAAGCCGCAGTTGCTGCTCGTGCCGCTGTCGACCGGAAAATCCCAGAAGGCGGATTGATCCGTCTGAACGCGAGTTCGAAGGCGGTTGGTTCCCCGGGAAGAATATCGCTCAGACTCGACGGCGCAACGTCGCCTCGGCATGCTGTCGCATCTTGGGATGCGAAGAGTACTTCTCCGATGCCTGGGGAGTCGCCGATTGTCCACCGAGCCTGTCTCCGCGCCGAACGCATCTGAACCTGGCTCTCGCCCACAGTTGCTCCGTGTGCTGGGGCTGGGCATCGCCATTGCGATGGTCGTCGGCAACACGATCGGCTCGGGAATTTTTCTGAAGCCTGGCAAGATCGCCGCCGATGCGGGTTCATTTCCTTTGATCATCAGCGGCTGGATCGGTGGCGGGCTGATTTGTCTGCTGGGGGCGTTGTGCTTCGCCGAACTGGGCGCGATGTTGCCGCGGGCCGGCGGCATGTATGTCTATTTACGCGAGGCCTACGGCCGTCCGGTCGCCTTTTTGTTCGGCTGGTGCGAGTTCTTTTTCGGCACACCCGCTTCCTGTGGAGCATTGTCGGTCGCCATCGTGTCGACGCTGAACACGCTCGTGAACGGCCCGCTTCCGGCGGGAGAACGACAGAACGGCATCATGATCGTTGCCGGCGCGCTGGTGTTGCTTGCGATTGTGACGCTCGTCAACGTGCGTGGAGCGATTTGGGGCGGCGGCGTGCAAGCCGTGACGACGATCATCAAAGTGGGCAGTGTCGCACTCATTGCGCTGGTCCCTTTTTTGTTGCTTGGCGTCGGGAAGTCAGAGGTGAACTTTAGCCATTATGCGACGCATATCGAACCGGCGAAGACCACGCTTTCCGCGCAGTTCGCCGCCGTGATGCTGGCGGTGATGTGGGCCTACAACGGCTGGGAGGGAGTCACTCCCGTCGCAGCCGAGGTGCGCGATCCCCACCGCAACATTCCGCGGGCCTTGCTCGGAGGTGTCGGAATCCTGATCGTCGTGTATGTCGGGGCCAACGTGGCTTATCACGGCGTGCTCAGTATGACCGAGTTGGCGAACGCGGGGATGAGCACCGCGCCAGTCATGCTCAATAAGCAATTTGGTGTCTTCGGTCAGCGTGCCGGAGAAATTGCCGCTTTGGCCGTGTCGCTGGTGATCGCGTTAAGCGCCTTTGGTGCGATCAACAGCAACCTGATGCACAGCCCGCGCGTCGCCTACGCGATGGGGCAAGACGGCGTCTTCGCCCGGCGTCTGGGCATCGTGCATGCTCGCTTTCGCACGCCGGCCATCGCGATCTGCACTCAAGCCACGATGGCTGCGTTGATGATCATTGGCTTTGAGGCCGCTCAGCGAAACATTTCGCGGCTGCAAGACATCAAATTGTTCGACCTGTTGACCGACTACGTCATTTTTTCGGCCAGCATCTTCCAAGTTCTGACGGTCATCGGCGTGATGCTGCTGCGTTGGAAACACCCGGAATGGGAGCGGCCTTATCGAGTGCTGGGCTATCCGTTGACTCCACTCCTATTCATTGCTTTCTATGCTTGGTTCCTTCCGACGGCCTACTTGCTGGAACCTTTCTCGGCCCATGTGGCGCTGAGCCTGATGGCGTTGGGAGTGCCGGCATACATCGCCTACAACGGCTGGCGATGGTGGAGAGTTGCTCGTGCCCAGTCGCATTGAACGAATTCATGCGCGCGAAGTATTTGACAGTCGTGGCAAGCCGACCATCGAAGTCGAAGTGATGTGTGTTGGCGCGCGACCCGGTCGAGCGATCGTTCCCAGCGGTGCGAGCACCGGCCGCTTCGAAGCCGCTGAACTGCGCGATCGTGATGCCGCGCGACTCGACGGATTTGGTGTGAAGCAAGCCGTCCGCAATGTGGAAACCGAAATCGCCACCGCGCTCATCGGTCAAGATGCCGACCATCAAGCCGCGATCGATCAACGCCTCATTAACCTCGACGGCACGCCGCAAAAGTCGCGACTCGGCGCGAACGCCATCCTCGGCACCTCACTCGCCGTCGCCTACGCCTCCGCCGAAGCCAGAGGTCTCGCGCCGGTCGCGCGCTTCCACGAAATCTGGCAAGCGACGCTTGTAGTACCGCCTTCAGGCGGAACCAACGCGCCGCCTAAAGGCGGTACTACGAGCGGCCAAAAAATGCTGCTCCCGCTCCCGATGGTCAACATGATCTCCGGCGGTCTGCATGCCGGACGACAACTCGAATTCCAAGACTTTCTGATTCTCCCCGTCGGAGCCTCGTCGTACTCGCAAGCGCTGGAATGGATCGTCACCGTTTATCGACGACTTGGCCAAGTGCTGACCAAGCGCGGTCATGAAGGCGTGCTCGTCGGCGATGAAGGGGGCTATGGCCCGAAGCTGCGGAGCAATCTCGAAGCCATCGAACTCGTCGTCGAGGCGATCGAAGCGGCGGGGCTCCGTCCGCGAACCGACGTGGCCATCGGCCTGGATGTCGCCAGTACGCACTTCTTCGACGCCGGCCACTACTGCTTGCCGAGCGTTTCGCCACAGCCGCTGGCCGCGAGCGAACTGATCGACTTGCTCGAACGCTGGGTCAATGACTATCCGATCATCAGCTTGGAAGACCCGCTCGCCGAGGACGATTGGGATGGCTGGCAGCAAATCACCGAACGGCTTGGCGATCGTACGCAACTCATCGGCGACGATCTATTCGTCACGAATGCCGCTCGGCTGCGCGAGGGCATCGAGAAGCACGTCGCCAACAGCGTGCTGATCAAACTCAACCAGATCGGTACGCTGACCGAAACGCTCACGACGCTCGCACTGGCGATCGACAATGGATATTGGCCCGTCGTTTCAGCTCGCAGCGGCGAGACCGAAGATACCACGATCGCCGATCTCGTCGTCGCCACGGGCGCGGGACAACTCAAAGTCGGCTCCGTCGCGCGCAGCGAGCGACTGGCCAAATACAACCAACTGCTGCGGCTGGAAGAACAACTCGGAGCCGGTGCCGGCTACCTTGGCGGTACGATCTTTGGAGATTTCGTTGATACCTCGCGCGGCCAGGAATGAGACAGGCGAGCGGGGTGGCGTCAGCCCCCCGGTCCTGCGGCGAATGCACCGGGGGGCTGACGCCACCCCGCTCGCCAGAATGTCTCACGGATGGCCGTGCGAGGTATTACCGTCGGCATCAGACCTGAAAGGAACATCGTGTCGAACTACTTCCTCGAAGCCTCGCAGTGCTCGAAGCACAATATTTTCCCCGGCGTGCAAATTCAAACCGCGGCGTGCCGCGAGATGATGCTCAGCCTGGTCACGTTCGAACCGAACGCGATCGTGCAACCGCATTCGCACCCGCACGAACAAGTCGGCATGGTCCTCGAAGGCCGAGCACACTTCTTTGTCGGCGAGGAAGATCGCATCCTTGGCCCCGGCGACATGTACCGCATCCCCGGCGGCGTGAAGCATCACGTCACCGCCCTCGACAACGTCTGCAAGGCGCTCGACATCTTTCATCCGATCCGCGAAGATTATTTGTGATGCCGATAGAACGGCAACTCGACGATCGTCGCGGGTTCCCGCTTGCCGCGAACATCGATCTCGACACCCGCTCCCGCGACTGCCGACTCACGCGCGAGATAAGCCATCGCGATCGACTGGTCGAGCGTCGGCGAAAACGTGCCCGAGGTCACTTCTCCAATCGGCTGAGATTCTGGTGCGGCACCAGTGGGAAAGACGGCCGCGCCTTCGCGAGCGATCCGGCGGCCGGCGAGCACCAGGCCGACTCGTTGCCGCGTCGGCGGTTGCGGTACGGCCAGCAACGCACGTTTGCCGATGAAGTCTTTCGCTTGCGGCTTCACGGCGAACGACAGACCGGCCGTCAACGGATCCATCGATTCGTTGAGTTCGTGTCCGTACAACGGCATTGCCGCCTCCAGCCGCAGCGTGTCGCGACATCCCAACCCACACGGCATCAACCCTGCCGAGCGGCCGCGCTCGATCAGTTCTTCCCACAACCGTTGTGCATGCGCGGCCGGCAGCATCACTTCCAAGCCATCTTCGCCCGTGTAGCCCGTCCGGCTGACGATGCTCGGAACGCCGAGCACATTCGTCTCGCACGCGAAGTAATAGCGCATTCCAGCGACATCGGTCTGAGCCAATAGCGCGAATAATCCCACCGACTTCGGCCCTTGCAACGCCAGCATGAAGCAGTCGAGCGTCAGATCTTCGACACGCACATCGAACCCACCTCGGTGCCGCTCGATCCAGTCAACGATCTTCAGCCGATTCGACGCGTTGACCACAAGCATGTGACATGATTCGAAGCGATAGACCAGAACATCGTCGAGAACACCGCCGGCTTCGTTCGTGACAAGCGCGTATCGCACCTGCCCCAGCTTCATCGAGGCCACATCATTCGTGACGAGATGATCCAGGAACCGCACCTGGTCCGGTCCGGTGAACCTCAACCGTCCCATGTGAGCAATGTCGAACAGCCCAGCCGCGCGGC
>CAYSHJ010000702.1:0-12302 GCA_964430385.1 uncultured Planctomycetaceae bacterium | reverse complement strand
CCAAACCCAACCCCACTGGCTGGACCAACTCACCAACCCGCCCAGCCACGCCGCCTAACCGTTGGCAGCTCTCGCCCCGCAACGACTACGCTACCGCTGCGCGCCTGCTACCTGAAAATCTCGCGATTTGAACCAGGCCCTTTTTCCAAATGGCTCGCTTTTCCGCCGAGCCATTTGCAGCCGTCTGGTGTTTGACTACGCTGACGTATGATTGATTCTCCGCCTGTTTGAAATGGCCCTTGCAAATTGGCATTTCTGCATTTCCAATTTTCAAGAGCCTCGCACCGCAAAGGATTTCCCCATCATGCAAAATTCCCGCCGCTCTCCCAAACGACCTGACGCGCGACGTTCTGGTTTTACCTTGCTCGAAGTGTTGCTGGTGCTGGCAATCCTGGGTGTGATCGCGGCGATGGTCGTCCCGAACCTGTTGGGTCGCCAAGAGGAGGCATATCGCAAAGCGACACGGACCAACATCGCCGGTTTGGAAAACGCCGTGAAGCAATACGCCGCCGAGCATGACGGCGAATTCCCCTCCGGCAACGGCGATACCGTGTTTCAGCTCTTGCTGAATCCCGAAGTCGATCCGCAAACCGAGAAGCAGCGGGCGTCGTACCTGGAGAGGCTTCCGCTCGACGCTTGGAAGAACCCGTTGCGGTATGAGTTCCCCGCCAGCGGCAATCGTCTCTCCGCCAGCGGCAAGCCGGCCATTTGGTCCATCGGCCCGGACAAACAAGACAGCACGGCCGATGACATCACCAATTGGTCGCAGCAATAGCGATCCCATCCCATGAGCGACCGCCTCGCGCTGAGCCTCTTGTTCCCACGCTCCGCGAGGGAGCACGCCTTACGCCGCTCCCCGGCGCGGAAGTTTGCCGCGCGGAAAGGGGTCGGGAGTCTTTTTCATGCCGCACGACCCGTGTCGAATTGCTGGGAGTCCCGCGACTGCGGCATGAAAAAGACTCCCGACCCCCTTCGTCGCGGCTTTACAATCGCCGAGGTGCTGATCGTACTGGCCGTGTTGCTTGTCGCCAGCGGCTTGGTGTTTCCGCCGTTACTGCGGATCATGGCCGATCAACCGTTGAAGGAAGCGGCCGAGAAAGCCCGTTCGCAACTGGCCAACGTCCGGCTGAAGGCTCTCGATTCCGGTGTCGCTTGGCAGTTTCGCTTTGAGCCGGGTGGAAAACATCTTCTTTGGATGCCGTTGGAGTCACAGACGTCAACCGACGCAGCCGCGAACGCCACCGCGGTAACACCGACCGCCGGCATCGATTCCACACCACAGACGACGGAACTTCCAAAAGGAGTTGTCTTTGCGACCGCCTTGAACGGCGCGGCGTTTGGTTCGGAACGGTTGTCTCCGGAACAACTTGCCGGGTTGCCGGATTCTTATGCGCTCACGCAGGTCGGCTGGTCGTTCGGCATGTCGTTGCAACCCGACGGTTCCACGGCCGACTTCGAGTTTGCCGTGGTCGACGCGCGAGACAAACAAATCCGTCTGACCGTGCGCGGCCTGACCGGCGGCATCACCGTGTCGTCCATCGAAACCCGGAGTCGACGATGAAAAGTGAGTGCTCGGTGCTGCGTGCTCAGTGCTCAGTGCCCGGAAACCGTCGCGGCCTGACACTGTTTGAAGTCTTGTTGTCGCTGGGCCTGTTCCTTGGCGCGGTGACGGTACTCAGCCAGTTGTGGTGGAATGGAGTGCGCGCGTCTGTGCAATCACAGCTCCGCACACAGGCGATCTTGCGATGCGAGTCGAAGTTGAATGAAGTCGTCGCCGGCGCAGCGCCACTGCTGCAAGTCACCGACACGCCGTTCGATGACGATGCAAATTGGACCTGGAATCTGCAAGTCTTGCCCGGCCCGCACGCGGACGTCGTGTTGGTGGTCGTGAACGTCGCGCATCCCGGCCAAGGTGGACTCTCGGCCGCGGGACATCAACTCAGCCGCTTGATCCGCGATCCGCAGGTCTGGACCGACGCGAAAGCCGCGGCCGAGACCGCAGCGCAGGATACCACGCCATGAGGAACCCGAAGGGCAAATTTCAAATCTCAAATTTCAAATTGCAAACAGGGACACGGTCCGCCCAATTTCCAATTTGCAATTCGCAATTCGCAATTTGCAATCGTCTTCCACAACGTCGAGGCTTCACGCTGTTAGAGGTTGTGCTCTCGCTCGGCCTGACGAGTCTGTTGCTGGTCGCCGTCTACAGTGCGTTGCAAATGCACTGGACCTACTCGACACTCGGGCAAGCGGAAATGGAACGCTCGCAGGTCGCACGCGCGTTGTTTCGCCGGATCGAGACCGATCTCCGCTCCGTCATCTTCCGCGCCGCACCGTTGAGTTCCTCCAGCACGGACCCCGGTTCGTCGAGTTCCAGCAGTTCGGCATCGACAACGTCGTCCGACTCGACGAGCACCAATTCCACCCGGCAAACCTCGACGCAAAAGACTGGATTATTTGGCGACTCGCAGTTGCTGATCGTGCATGCCAGCCTGCCCAGCCGCGCGAGCAGCGGATTGGGACCGTCGCCGTCGTCCGCGACAACCGCCGCAACGGCAACCGCAGCAGCGATGACAAGCGACCAGCAATCAGTCGCCTATTTTCTGGTCGGGTCGAGTTCCACGCTCGCTCAGCAACTGTCGCAGAATTTGACCTCTTCCGGAGCCGTGTCGTACGGACAGAAAGGGACGGGCTTGGCTCGCATGCAGGGAGACCGCATGGCGATGGAGGCCGCCGATCAATCGGGCGATTACTCGGTGTTGTCCGCGCGCGTGCAAGTGCTCGCGCCGGAAGTGGCCAGCATGCAATTCGAATTTTTCGACGGCGTAAGCTGGACCGACGCTTGGGACAGCGGCACTTCATCCAGCGTCCCCAACGCCGTGCGGATCACCATCGAGTTCTTTCCGCCGAACACGCCCCGCGGCGGTTGGTTCGCTCGTCCGGTGAACCCGTCGACGAACCGCTATCAACACGTCGTCGCCCTGCCGCTGGCTGAGCCGTATGTGGATTCGAGCTCGTTCTGACCGCGTGACTGGTTCCCTCTTCCCCAGGTCGCCTAATCGCTCGCGACGACGCAGGCAGCATTTCCAGTGCTCGCGATGCTCGGCGAAGACGGTGCCGATCAATTGGTGGGAGGCATTGAGCAAGACGGCTTTATTGCCGGTACGACCGACTCGGCTGAGCGGTGACGGTACAGCAGGATTAGGAACGCCGGTACGAGAATAGGCCGCACCAAAAACGTGTCGAGCAACACGCCGAACGCCAGCGCGAATCCGAGTTGCCGCATGCCGACGAGCGAACCGAACATCAACGCCGAAAACGTTCCGGCCATGATCACGCCGCAGCTCGAAATGATCCGTCCCGTACGAGACAACGCCACGACGACGCCTTGCACGTCGCCGTGGCGTTTCTGTTCTTCCTCGACTCGCGACATGAGAAAGATGTTGTAGTCTTCCCCGACTGCCACCAGGATCGTGAACAGCAGCATCGGCAGCTTCCAGTCGAGACCGTTGAAGCCGGCGGGGTCGAGCGCCCAGAACACGGCCAGAGTGGCTCCGTAGGTGGTCACGTAGCTGACCAGAACGCTCGCGACGAGATACAGCGACACGAGCGGCTTGCGCAGCAACAGCACCAGGATCACAAAGACGCTCAGGCAGACCAGCAAGCTGATCCGCACTTGATCGCCGGTGCGGACGACTTTCACGTCGCGGATGCTGGCCGTGGAACCGATAAAATACACGGCCGAATCTTTCGGCAAGAGCCTGGCAAGTTCCGCTCGCAAAATCGGTTCGATGTGGTCGAGGTGCGCGATGCTTTCGCGAGCGAACGGGTCGTGCTCGAAGACCAGGTCCAGCCGAGTGACGTGACCTTCCAACGAGCCCGCATGGCTCACATAGCGCTGCGTGGCTTTCTGCCGCAGCACGGCGCGTCGTGCAATGACCCGTGCGGGACTTAGCCCTTGCAGTCCGCGCGAACCGGCCTCGGTGATGCCCAGCGGATGCGAAAGACTTCGCACGTCGGCCAAACGCAGGTCCGACTTGTGTTCTTCCAGCCATTGCGTGATCTGCGAAATCGTGTCCGCGCCGTCCGGATCGGCGAAGTCGAGTTCGTCGCCGCGAATGAGCATCGTCAACGGCCCGCTAATGCCGGCCGGGAAATGCGACTGCAATTCACGAGTCCCGCGTACACTGGAAGCCTCGGGTGCCAGATTGCTGATCAAGCCGTAGCTCAGATGATTGCTGAACAGGATCGCGACGACGCACAGCGGCAGCATCGCGGCAAACGACACGCCTAACACCCATCCCGGCCGCTTGAGCAAAAGATCGCCCACGCGATCCCAGCGCGAACGAGGTTCATCCCGCGCGGCGACGGCCGCGTCAATCCGACTCGGCCAGAAAGCCCACCGCCCAGCCAGTCGTAACACGGAGGAACTCAGCGTCAGTGCGGCGAGCAGCACGATGCACAGGCTGAACGAGATTGCCACGCCCGCCTCTCGAAACTTGCCAAACTCGGCGAAGACCATCATGCCGATGCCGCCGATCACCGTCCCCGCACTGGCCGTCAGCGCCGCGCCGACGCTCGACAACGCGGACGCGATGGCTTGATCGAACGTCGCCCCGGCGTCGATTTCTTCGTGGTATCGCGCCGTCAGAAACAGGCAGTAATCCACGCCGGCTCCATACACGATCACCGTGATATAGGTCTGCACGCCGTCGAACAGTCCCACCACGCCGTACTTCGCGAGGATCGACACCAGAAAAGGAGAATCGAATGGCCAGATCGAAGGTAACAGTCCCACCACGCCGTACTTCGCGAGGATCGACAGCAGCTTCAACGACAGCTCCACCGAAACGAACACGGTCAACAGTGGAATCAATGCCGGCAGCGGAGCGCGGTAAATCAACACCAACAGCACGACCACCAGCACGACGGTCATCAATTGCGTCGTGTGAGCACTGCTCGCCCTAGCCGATGACAGGTCGCGGCCCACCGTGGCACTGCCACTGACGTGGATCTCCAATCCCGGCGGCCACGACGAATCGCGCTTCACGTCCTCCAACAGACGTTCGATCTGACTCACGACCACGCCGTTGCGAAGGTCAAGGAAGTCGGTTTGCAACTCGACGATCACGAGCATTGCGCGATCGTCGGCGGTGGCCAACAATGGTCCGGTGAGGTCATCGCTCGGCGAACGAACTCGCGAAATCAGCGACGTCCGCGGGGCAGCGATCTCCGGTTCCGCCTCCGATCCTGAGGCCGCACCTTGCCCCGCCATTTCTCGCAGACGTGTCACTAGCGTTTCGTTGACGAACTGGCGATCTCCGTCGGTCAACTCGTCCGGCGCGGCATTGCGTCGCACGATCAGCACCACGCTGCTGGCCAGCACCTCGTCGGGAAACGCTTGGTCGAACAGCTTGTCCCCGATTCGGCTGGGCATGCGGTCCGGCAGAAAGCCGAACTCACCTTCCTTCGCCACCGACGACCATTCAGGCGCGAAGTACACTGCAGCGACGAATACCAGAACCCACGCCAGCAGCAGCCACATCCAACCGCGAGCGACAATCCATCCTAAGGCTCGAAACATGTTCCTCCCCGATCCGTCTCAAACAAGTTCGCGGCATGATAGGGAAGCAGTCGCAGGAGAGGCAGAGCACCGCCGTCGTCCGCGACATCACCACTCGATGCTGAACTTCGTCCAGCGGATGCCGCAGACGTCTTGCTCCACGCACCAGTGAGTCGACAGGAATGTGCCATCGCGCAGACGGATCGCGGTCGGGAAGCCGAACTGAAAACTGGCGAGTTCATCGACGCCAGTGGACCCCGTGCCGGGGCCGTCGCGGAACGCGCGCGCGTCATAGAACAATTGCTCGTGATGCACGCTCCAGGCGGTGTCAGTGAAAGTCGCCAGCACTGCCACGATTCCTTGTGATCCGTAGCGACGGTTGTAGAGCACCAGCAGCCGATCACCGCCGAGCGGAAGCGGCGTCATCGTCTGCCCTCGAATGCCGGTTGATTGAAATGGTCCCCACGTCCAGCCGCCATCGCGCGAGATAACAAAACTGTCCGGCTGATCGTGATAGTCTCCCAGCGTGATCGTCCAGGCGACCGCCATCAATTGGTTCGGAGCGAACTCGGCCAGCTTCTGTTCCCAGAAGCCGAACTTGCCGGCCGGGTCTTTGAAGACCGTGCGATGCGTTGGCCAAGTCCGACCGCCATCGTCCGAGACCGCCACGATGACCTCTTCGCCCAGTCGCTCTTTGCTGACCAGCAATCCCGTCGGAGCCAGCAACCGTCCCGACGCGAGCGCCAGGATCGAGTGCGACACCTCCAACGGGACATCGGACATCGGGATCACCTGCGGCGACGACCACGAGCGGCCGTTGTTGGTCGAGACGCAAAAGAGCGCCTCGCCGCGCCGCTCGCCAAACTTGTCGTCGATGCTGCCCCAGTAGCGAGTGCCGTAGGCGTAGATCGTCTGGCCATCCGGCGAGAGACTCAGCTTGAGAAAGTTCGCCGATGGCGGATCGCTCGTCGGCGGCAACAATGTTCCCTCCAGCCGCCACGTCACCCCACCGTCCGTCGAGCGAACCCAATCGGTCCCCCCATGCACGAACTGCCCGCCGCCCACTCCGAACGAGCACAGAATGTCGCCGTCCGGCAACTGCACCGCTTGCGGAAACGCCGACTCACGCTCATCGAGTCGGCCAGTGTTGAGGATTTGAATAGATGGCATGGTGTGCAGCGCAAACGCGAGTTTGGCTTCAGACGATAATGGGGCTAGGCGGGTACTGATGCGGATGTGATTTCTGCTGATGTTGAACTGCCAGAGACCGATGTGGCGGCACTGGTTGGTTGCGGCGCTTGATTTGGAGTGCCTTGGATTCGAGCGAGGAGTTCCGCGCGATGACGATACATGACCGCCAGGAGTTCATCATCTTCGATGTCCCCCAACCCATGTCCGAGGTGGACTTCGCCCATGAAACCGAGGAGATCGAAAAGTTGCCCAAGTCGCACATCCGGTGCCAGCGATCGAATCTCGGACAATACAGACAACGTTTCTTGCTGAAGGTCTGGAGTCATGGGAGCAGGTCTCCAATTTTCGGTTCGGCTGCGAATGCCCGTGATAGTCTGCCGATAACCTCGACGTGGATCAATTGGCCCGGAGCAAGTTTTGCGATGCGTGTTGCTCGTGTCACCCCATTGAACAGGATCAAGAAGCCGTCAGTTCCTTCGTAGACCCACGGTGGTGGCATCCCCATTGTCGACTTCCCGAACAGCGAAATTTGGCGGGCAAGTTTGGCCGGGTCCGCGCCCTGCCGACGAGATGGAAGAACTCGCAACTCGGCTGGATCGACATCACGGAATTCAGACATTTCGCAACCACGCAGTACCAACATATACGAGGTCAACCAACGACGGTCACCAATTCTGAAATTCTGAATTCAGCGCTGCCTGACCATTTGCGTGATACAGCATGGTCAATCCACCGAGTCGATAGGCCGCCCGATGACCGATGCGCAACCCATACAAGACCGCATCCGGATGTTTCGCGAGCATTCGCTTGGTGGCGACCAAATCGTCGCGATCCAACTCGTATTCGCCGGTTTCAATGTCCAAGACCAAGAAAAACCCATCGAATTGGCTTTCCACTTTGGAGCGGATTGCTCGCTCGTAGATTTCTTCCCCGCGAGCCGCAATCTCTTCACGAGACAACCTGACGTCCAACATTTTGATCTCTCCGTGTCATCGGCCCCTCGATCAGTGACGGCGGCGATTGTAACTCACCGATCAATCTGGCTGAAACGACGAAAACACAACTGCCCCTCCAGCCGCCACGTCAATCCGCCGTCCGTCGAGCGAACCCAATCGGTCCCGCCATGCACGAACTGCCCGCCACCCACTCCGAACGAGCACAGAATGTCGCCGTCCGGCAACTACACCGCTTGCGGAAACGCCGACTCACGCTCATCGAGTCGGCCAGTGTTGAGAATGTGCATGGCAGGCATTGAGCTTTCTCCTATCGGTATCGCCACCGTTCAGTGCCCTATTCCGGTCGCGGTCGTGTCGTGGGGCGTCAGGTTGGCACAATCTGGATGCCGCAGGCACAGGAAACTGGCCGTGGACGAGGATTCCGAAGTTGAGAAAGTTCATTGGATGGACCATCAAGCTCAGGTTTCTTGTAGGTCGCACACAGCGTCGGCCACACACGCCTTCCTCCGAGAGTCAGGCGTTGTTCGCATGGACCAGCTTCGGTTTCCGCGACCAAAACCATTTCAGAAACTTATCCGGGTTACGGAAGATCGGTGGCTGACCACTCAACGTGATGTAGCCATCGCCCCAATCGCCGCCATCCGCCTTTTGAAGGTCGCCCCATGCAGAGAGCAATTCCCGATCTACACGCTGTGCCCCATCACGGAAACGCCCGATCGGAATATGTTTCCAAAGCCGTCCAGACTTTTCCGGTTTAGCAAAAACCACGACATGGCTCCAATCGTCTGATTGGACGTAGCGCGTATGCGCATTTCGGTGTGCATCTAACGCACCGATGTCAGAAGCATTCATGACATAAGCGATCGTGTAGAAGCCGATGATGGAACACACGATTTCGTCTGTCTCAATGCTGCGAAGACCCGCCCAGAAAACGATGAAGTCGCCAGCCGAAAGAAACTCGCGAATGCGCCGTCCACGGCCCCGATTGCCGTCGCCGTATGTGAGGTGATTGAAGTCGGGATCGAGGTGGCATGTGCCCGTCAGGTGAGGCGGCCATTTCGCCCCAATGTTTAGCACGAACGGTTGAAACTCTGAGTAGTAGTGGTCAAACGCCGCACCTCGGTCACTGGGTTCGTCGTCGGTAACGGGGACATAACAGAAGCGACCGTCCTTGCAACACGGCGCATTCCATTTTCCATCTTTTGAGTCGATACCCACACGGAGCAGGATTCCGCTTGCCATAGCAATGTCATTCCTTTCGGTGCAGTGAACAATTTCAGCAACCGGTTCGACTCTTGTGTCGCTTGTTTTGAGGGTGATCCACGCAGCGATTGGGGCGACCAACTTTGCCGGTGCTTGCGGCCCGTGACCGACTTGGGGGTGCATTTTCCGCCAGTTTAAGGATCTTGAGCGCCTCGCGGAATTCCTCGTCCCGGAGTCCATCCATCAAATGCCGGATGTTGTTGGAGTACATACGCTCGGCCAGCGCCGGTGCCAACTTCCGGAGGTCCGGCCCGTCGGTGCCGAAGTCATGGAAGTGGTCGAAGGTCACGAGAGGCCCACGATGGCGGCGCTTGGCACCATAGCGACGCTTCGCAGTTTTGTGCGGGTTGATTCCAATCCAGTTGACCTGACCGGCGATTCCGTTGGCGCGAGCCTCCGGTCCGATGCCGCCAACGCCGATGACAGCCTCGAAGTCCCGCGCCCTGATTTTTCCCATGCAGTCTTCCGCCCCAAAACAACCATCATGGTCAGGATCACCGTTGTGGGTCCGCTTGTAGACGAGCACACGCATGATGACACCTCGCCGATCTTGTGTCGCGAAAGTTTGTAAGTTTTCCGCCGGCGGTATTCACCGCCTGGAATGGCTCGTTCGGTTGTTCAAGTCACAGACCAAGCTACCGTCGAGTCACAAACCTGCCAACAGGCCGTGACAGAAGCGTTGCTGGTTTCAGGAGAGCCGGGGAGCGTCAGCTCCCGGACGAGTTCGGAACTTGAGACGTCCGGGAACTGACGCCGCCCGGCCGGAGCGGCTGGGACCGACCGGTTGGACGCGACGCTCGATGTTGGAATTGGCCGCACGAGTGTGGTTTATCCCGGAGGGATTGAAGCTATTAGCCGGGGGTTGAGCGGAGCAACACCCCCGGTTCAGCGGCAGAGTGGTGATTTGCATCCCGGAGGGATGCCAGGGGCGGGATGCGCCAGCGATAACGCATCATTGCTGGCATCCCTTCAGGATGCGAAACAATCGTTATCCGGTCAACCGGGGGTATCGCTCCGCTCAACCCCCGGCTAATCGCTGCAATCCCTCCGGGATCAATACCAAGCGAACCGCAACACTCAGTCAATCAAACGTCTCCCCAAAACATCGGATGAACTCACAAATCAAATTGCGGCTGTTGAACGTGACCGATGTTCTCAATCGAATTATGACGTTGCGAACAATTTCTCGATGACCGACATTGGGAGAAAGAGCTGGCGGGAATTATTGGCGACCGGAAGGAATCCAAACTGTTGATAAAAACTGGCCGCTCGGTCGTCCTTGGCGTCAACGCCACTACGGAAAGACGTTCGATCGTGCCGCTTCGTCAATGGCTCACAGACAAACTCGGTCATCGGGAAGTCACCGTCCGGCAGTGCTCACGAGCCGCCTTCCGCAACGCCGCATTCGGCTCGCGCGGCTTCAGCAGCGATTCCACGAACGCCTGGCTTTGAACGGAGTTCAATTGAAGAATCTCGTGATTCTGAATCACTGACTCTGATGCGGTCGTCAATGCACGAACGACAAACTCCGCCACTGTACTCCCCTGATAGGCAGCCGCTCGTTCGATCAATGACTTCTCGTGGTCGGTCAATCGGGCTTCGAGTCGCGCGGACCGATTTCTGCTTGGACGTTTCGCGGACGATCGCTTCGTGACTTTTTGTTTGGTGGACGTGATCATGGCAAACAACACTTTCCATTTGAGAGATTACCGACGATCGCCCGGCATCGACCAAAGACTTTAGTCATCATCCAAACCATCGGGAAGAGCGGGTATCGGACTCCTTCCCGGCCGCTTTGGCAACAAGGTCGCCGCCACCACGATGCCGCTGAGGATGAACAGTCCGCACACCAGAAAGCTGAGCCGATAGCCCAACGCGACGGGAGTCATTCCCAACGCCGTCAGCTTGTGCTGACTGACGAAATCGACGATCGCGCCGTACAAGTAGCCGGCGGGAGCGGCCGGGACCATCAGCATCGTGGCGAACGCCATGTTCCTCCGCAGGTCGTTCGTGTGCGACGCCGAGCAGATGTAGTTCGGCGAATACACGCCGATCAGCTCGCCAGCTCCGAAGATGACGAAGGCCACCAGATACCACGGCCCCGTGACGAGCATTGCCCATACCTGCGAGACCAAACAAATCGCCGCAGTCGCCAGAATGCCCGCGCGGGGATTCGTGCGAGTCAGTAGCCAACCCAGGATGCCTCCCGCGACCGCCTTGAATCCAAACCGCAGCAGGTTCTGCACGGCCGAATTTTTTTCCGGAGAAATGCCGAGCACGGATTCAGAGTACAAGTTCATGTTCGACGGCGCGCCGTTCACGGCGTACACGAGGATCGTGACGATGGTGGCCAGCAACAGAACTCGCTGCCGCAACAACGCTCGGAAGTAATAGATGATCGCGATCGCGGCGCTGATCGCCGCCACATAGCCAAACTGCCGAAAACGTTCGTTCGACCAGACGGACGCGGCGTGCAGCAAGGCCACTGACGTGAACATCAGCGGGACGCCGATCAGTAACGGAGCGACCGCATTCAACGGCTCGCGATCCGGTTCGCGGTCCACGGGCGGAACAACAAAGGACCGCGACAGCCACGCGGCCAGCAGCATCACGGGCGTTCCCGCTCCGAACAGCGTGACGAAGTTCCACGGATACTCAATGCCGGAGAACTTCCAGAAGTACATGTCGCCACCCAACAGTGTCGCTTGCGCGAACGATCCCAAAGCCGCCAGGATCGGTCCCAAGCCAAAGCCAAGACTCAGGACGAGACCTCGCCGCGACTCCTCCGAACCGCGTCCGATGACCTCCCACAAAAACGCGATCGCGGCCGGCATGACCGCGCCCGACACGCCACCTTGGAGAATGACCATCGCCAGCTTGATCGAGTTCGGCACCGGTAGAATCAACGTCACCGCCAACGTCGCCAGCATGAGCGCCGACATCAAATAGCACAGCATGAGATTCCGCTTGAGCGAAGCCACTCGCGGCGACAGCCACGCGAGGACAGCCGGCATTGCCGTCATCGCAAAGAACAACGTCGCCGGCAAATTCGACGTGCGCGTGTCCGCTCCCAGCGTCTTACACAACGGAGCCTGCGTGATCCCGACATACAACGCCGGAGCCGCGAGATACTGCATCCCCGTGCAAGACGCGAACAAGATGAGATTCCGCCGTTGCTCTGGCCACGACAGCGGGCAGCCATCGGCGCGTGACTCGGATGATTGCTCGGCAGGAAGCTCGGTCATGGGAGGCCGTTGTCTTGTCCCCTCTCCCCCGCTTCGGGGGAGAGGGTTAGGGTGAGGGGGCCTGAGTGGTCAAACAACGCTCGA
>CAYSHJ010000701.1:0-7937 GCA_964430385.1 uncultured Planctomycetaceae bacterium | reverse complement strand
CACGAGCGTTTTGCATACAGCGTTCGAAGCTATCGTTGAACAGTTCATTGTCGCGCGCAGTCAGGTTGCTCATGGCTAGCCCCCTTCGTGATCTCCGTCACGACGGTCCAGAACCCGCGAGAGGTCGAGTTGCACGAGTTGCTCGGACAGCGGTGTCATCTCGCGCGTGGCAACGCGGAACACGCCGCAGCGCGACAAGATGCCGCTCACGCGCCGCGTGAGTTCCGCCTCACCGTAAAACTGCAGCAGCCCGTGGAAGCCGACGTAAAACGGTTGCCGGCAGAGATCCATCAATTCGTCGAGACCGCAGCCCATGCGAGCGTATTCCTCGACCAGCATCCGCAGCATGATCTCGGGGTCGCCATCGACCTCGACGCCGTGCAAGTTCAGCGGGTCTTCGGGTTCCACGGCGCGTGTGGCCGGGTGAACCTTCGGGGCCGCGTTGGTCATGACGATCTCCTTCAAAATCTGCACCCCCAATGGGCTTGTCCCGGTGGGGTCATTCCACTTTCGTCAGTTCTCCCAACAGGTACTTCATTTTCTGAGGCGTCTTTGCCGACGGCCCGTAGCCGGACTTGGCCGGCTTCCACGGACCGACGCCGCCAATGCCGCCGTCTTCCGCCTTCGTGATGCGGACCAGCGTTTCCTTGGGCACGGTGTTGATCGCGTGGTTGTCGACATCGGCTCCGAACAGGAAGCCCATCGCGCCGGTTTTCTTGTGGAACAGCGTGTCGGTCTGGTGCATCGGCATCATCCAGTTGCGAGTGATGCTTTGATGCGAGCCGTACCGATAGCTGGCTTGATAGCCGGTGTCGGCTGCGAGCGCTCGGCCGTCGGGACGAGTCTCGTGCGCTTTGACCGACCGCTCGGTGGCAATCCAGCCGGTGTGCTTCATGATCGTGAAGTTGAACGGCAGCCCCGCGCTGACCACGACACGGACGAGGCAACGAAACGCCTTGTGCCGCGGCCCGGCATCGTCCTTCCAACCGATGTAGGGGCGGTCGAGTTCGTTGGCATCGACGTAGACGTAGTCCCCTTCCTTCAGGCCGAGCGCTTCGGCGGCGGCGGGGTTCAATTGGATCTGTCGATCGGACACGCCGGGAGCGCGTTTGTCGGTGCGATGCGGGTCGCCGAAGCTGTCGCTCCAGATCCAATTCCAATCGACCGTCGACCATGACGAGTGCGTCGAGTGACGGCTCTTCGGTGTCGAGCAGAAGAAACGATAGCCCTGCTTCCACAGCGGGTTGACTGTCTGCTTGACTTCGCTCCAGGGCAGTTTGAGGTTTCGCACTTGCCGCAGATCGGCGTCGAGCGTGTCGAGCGGGATACCGTAATCCGCCGGCCGAAGGTAGGGGCTGCTCGACACAATCACGTTCGGCAAGTAAGGCGTCGCTTCGACCGACTCGCGGTGCGAGACCAGGTTCTCGCCGTACTCGAGCGCCTCGGGGATATCGCAGTATCCGGCCAGGCGGCCGCAATCGGTGTAGAACGGGATCGAGTCGTGAATCTGCTCCCAAAACGGCACGCGCGGGTACGTGCGGAAGAGCATCAACGCCGTACCCGGTTCGCCGCCGTAGTCGCCGGCCAGCATCTTGTCGACGTTGTACGGCCCATCCTCGCCGCGCGTGGTCGTCGAATTATCGAACACGCGCTGGATGTAAATCTTCGCCTTCTTCTCAGTGACGAACTTGAAGTAGTCACCGAAGCGAACATCGCCAGTTTTGTCGGACAATGCGCGAGCAACCCCGGCGAACACGGCCGCGTCATCGATGCTGTTGTGAACCGGCTTGATGCCTCCCTTCCAGACTTGGATGAAGGGATTCGAGCACGAGCCGCCGCATTCGTAGTCTTCCTGTTCGACCCACGAGTTCACCGGGAAGACGACGTCCGCGTACTCGGCGCTGCCGGTCCACTCGATCTGCTGGTCGATGATCATGTCTACCTTCGGCAGCACGTTGACGATCAGGTTGTAAACCCACTTCGCCTGATTCAAGAAGTTGGCGTTGTTGTACCAAATGACTTTCGTCGGAGTCGGCACGTGCGTCTTGCCGGTGAATGATTTGTGCTGACCGTTCGGCAGATCGAGCGTCAACGTCCGCTCGCCGCAGGCCCAGTACGACGGGTCTTCGCCGTCGCTGCAATGCCGCATCTCGTGATGCGTGATCCGCGCGTTCTCATCGAGCACCGGATGGAACGGGTCTTCGTGGATGAAACTGCCGACACCCGGGCCACTCCACGGCGACGCTTGGAACAACGCTCCTTTGTAGTTGCCGGCCCAGGTGTGGACACCGGCTCCATGCTTGCCGATGTTGCCGGTCAGCATCATCGGCAGATAGCTGGCTCGGTTGTGCAACGTCGCATGGAAATAGTGATTCACTCCTTCGCCAATGTGAATCGCGACCGGTCCGCCCGCCTTCGTCGTCGCCCAAATGTCTTCGGCCAACCGCCGCACGAGGTCTTGCGGTGCGCCGGAAATCTCTTCGACGGTCTGCCGGTCGTAGTCTTTCAGATGCCGGTGATACATCTCGAAGATCGGCATGACTTCGACGTCCTTGCCGTCGGCCAGCTTGACGGTGAATCTCCCTTCGAGCGCGGCCGGGACCGTCATCTTCTCGCCAACGTCGTCACGACTGAGGAACACGACTTTCATCTGCTCGGCGTCCCACACACAGAAGTCGCCGATCCGCTCGCGCTGAGCCGCGGTCAGTCCTTGAATCTTGAAGGATGGCCCAGCCGAAATGTCCATCGGCTTGTAATCGGCGACGACGTCTTGCGGACGCAGTCGCTCCAGAGTGTCCGTGCGGACGAGCAATGGAAAGTCGGTGAACTGCCGGCAGAACTTGGTGTCGTACCAACCTTCGTCCATCAGAATTTTGGTCACGCCGAGCAGCACCGCCGTATCCGACAAGCCGGGTCGCACCGAGATCCAATAGTTGCTCTTCGTGCCGGGACAGTTGTATTCGGGAGCGATGTCCACCAGCTTGCCGCCGCGCTCCATGACTTCGTTGAGCCAGTGAGATTCGGGCATCTTGTTCTCGATCAGGTTCTTGCCGATCTGGATGACCAGCTTCGAGAACCGCATGTCGTTGAAGTCCATGTCAGAGGTCTGCAATCCATGTACGAAGGGATGCCCCGGCGCTTGATCGCCGCGCCAGGTGTATTCGTTCCAGTCGCGCGCTCCGCGAGCTTGCTCTGGCGGCACGCCCCGCACGTGGTGATCGAGCAACCCCAGCAAGTTGGCCATGCGATAGATGCCGAACTTCCCCACGACTCCGTGCAGCGGCAGATTCGATCCGATCTTAATGACGCGCGTGCCGGCTCCCTCGACCTTGTCGACCATGAGCTGTTCATAGCCGTCCTTCTTCAGCCGCGAAACGCCGTCGACGCCGCTGTAGGTCCGAGCGACCGCGTCGAAGCCGGCTGCGACGTATGTGAAAATCTCGTCCCATGACAGCCGCACGAACGTGTCGTTGCCGCGATCATCGAACAGGTACTTCGTGCGGAGTTCGGGATTGTCCGACAGCGACGGGAAGCCGGCATCAGCCCACTCTTTCCAGCCTTTGCGGAGTACCGGCCCCTTGAGCCGATATGGCCCGTAGATGCGGCGCTGCATCGTGAAGCCTTTCGGGCAGCCGCGGGGGTTCCAGGCTTTCGTCGCCTTGTTGCCGTACAGATCGCCGATGCGGTCATGGTCGTAGTTCTGCTCGCTGCGGAGCATGACGCCGTTACGGACGAACGCCCGCAACCGGCACATATGCGTGTCGTTCGGAGCGCAGACCCACGTGAAGCTGCTGTCGTAGCGGTACTGGTCGAGATAGACCTTTTCCCAATCCCGATCGGGATAACTGCCGAGCGGGTTCTCGACGCTGACCGGCTTGAATGCCCACGCCTGCGGCCCGGATGCCAGCAGCGCGCCTCCGCTCGCCAAACAGGTTTCCAGGAATCGGCGTCTCGACAGGTCCATAATCGTGCTCCCGCGATGAATGAACGTACGTCATATAGGTCGTATAAGTCATATATGACCTATTTCGCTTTGCAACCGATGACTCATTCCAAGACCAGATCCTGCCAAATTGTGATCACCTTCTGAGCCGCGCGATCGCGGTGTGAACCGTCCCACAGGGCGAACGCGGCGGAGGCGCGTTGACCGGCCTCTAACGTCAGTCCCTGTTGTGGTTCGCTCACAGCAAGAGTTCGTTTCAGCACCACGCTCCAGCGGCCCTCTTTCCACACGGCTTGTGTTTCAACGGTTTGGTTGACGGCTGGCCGAAACGTCACCGTCCCCGGCCCGGCGGTTTCGAGCGCACCGCCAATCCGCGCGGCACTGCTCGGAACGTTCTGATTGCCGCTGGCGAGGGCCGGCAGCGAGAGCGGAGCTTGCTGCGCCGTTCGTGTCCCCGCCCGGCGATACTCGGCCGTGTCGGAGAATTGCTCGGCGAACGGGTACTGATCGACCACCAGATTCGGGTTCACGTCTTCGAGATCCTGCGGCACGTTGCGTCCCGCGCTCCACAACCAGACATCAATCGGTGCCGCGACCGACCCCATGCCGAGAAACGGCTCGGCCGCGCCGCGGAACAGTTCGACGGCCACCGCATCGCGAAATGATTCCGACTTGCCCGTGTACTGGTCGGCGGTGGCATCCGCCCAACTGAGCCGGAATGCAATCGACTTGCCGTCGTACACAGCGCGCACCTCGAGTACGGATGGGAACTCATCTCGCCACCATAAGGGAGTGGTTCGCAACCGCGCTGGTTCAGCTTCGCTCCACGCGGGCGCCTCCGGAGCGTCCGGTGTCGCCGACACTCGACGCACATGAATTTGCTCCCGATTCAACACGGTGGTGGCTCGCGTCTTTTCGTCGGAAAGTGACAGCACGAAGTGCGTCATGTCTGACAACTCTTGCGGGGTGTTCTTGCGGAGCGCTGGCATGGGCGTGCCGGGCATCCCCGCCAGGAAGAGGCGGTAAATCGACTGTGGATGAAAACTCCCTTTGAAGAGCCCCTTCGTGAGGTCGCGCGGCCGAGTCGGCAGACCTTCCTCGTCGATCATCTTTTGTTGCCCGTCTCCGCGACCTTCCTTGCCGTGACAGGCCGCACAACCAACGGTCAGAAACAGTTGCCGGCCGCGAGTGATGATTTCTGCTGTCGGCTGACCAAGGTCGGGAACCTCGATCGGTTCGCTCGGCGTAGTCAGTGAGAGAACCAACTTTTCCATCTCTGCGACGTCGACCTCATCGCCGTCTTCCTTCGCGGTCGCTCGTTCGACGTCACGAATTCCCTCGCGACGAAACTCCAGCACCTGTTCGGCCAGCAGCCGACGGTCGCCATCACTGAGCTGTGGCCACGGCGGCATCGACGAACCTGGCATGCCTCGAACCAGCACGCTCTCCAAATCACGCAGAGTAGGAATTCCGATCGCGGTGCTGATCAATCGGAACCGGCCCGCTCGAAAGTTTCGCGGCTTCGGGAACAGGAACCGGCCGGCCACGCTGACGCCATTTCCCTTTTCGCCATGACAGCCGGCGCAATGCAACGCGTACAGACTGCCCGCACGCCGACGTCGCTCCTCCGGGGAACCGGCATCGGCGGTTGTCTTGTTCGCGTTTTCCGATGCCTGTGATTCCTGCGCCGCAGGTGTTCCGACCTTCGGAGATTCCGCCGGTGATCGTGACTCCGAGCGACGAGGCTCATTGCGGCTTTCACAACCGGCGGCCAAGGCCATGAGCAGAAGTGCGCCGACGAATTGAGTGGCTGTCCATCGGTCTCGTCCGGTCGGCCACATTCGTTGATCGGTTCGAGCGAATCGCATCGCATTCCCTTTCGGTTCGAACCCTAAGATGCCAGATTTCCATTCATCACTTCTTCGGCTTGAGCTTCTCCGCGGTCAGCTTGACCGGGGCGATGGTGTTGGCTCCCTCTTTGACGTCCACGGCCCATTCGCGTTCGACGAGGCCAGCGCGCTCCTGCCACACGCGAAACTTGTGCTGACCGATGGGAAGATTCTCGATCTTGAACTTGCCGTCGGCATCGCTGACTGCCGCGTACGGGTGATCGACGACCAGCCATTTCGCACTCATCCACGAGTGGATGTCGCACTTAACGTCGAACGGCGCAGCTTCAGCTGCCTTGAGCCGCACGGCGATCCCTTTGCGGTCTTTGGGCTGGATCACCATGTTCTCGCCGTTGTTTCGCTGCGGGAATGTGTGCGTGTTATGAGGCACTCCATCATCCGACAGACAGACGACGACTTGATCCGTCCGCACGACTAACGCATGCGGCAGGAAGTGACAGTTCTTCTGATCGAAGCGGATTTCCTTTTCTTTGCTCGTCTTGAGGTCGGGATGGATTTTGTCCGCCTTGCGCAGGAACACGAAGACGTTGGCGATCCCTTTGTTTTTCGAGTTCACGACCAGGGATTCATCGGGCACGGAATCGGCCGAGCAGATCGCCGCGTCCTTGACGGCCGCGTCTCCTTGCTTGACGAGCAGGGGAAGTTGCGGCACGTCCCCGTCGAACACGAATTGCCCTTCGACATGGCCCCATTGTGCGAACGCGGCACGCTCACCGGGCGACCACGCACACATTGCGACCGTGAATAATGTCATTTCGCATAAACGCCAGCAGCGTGTCAGCGGTTTCATGGAGTCCTCACTTCCTGTTTGGTGCTTCTTGTTTCAACGTCTGCCGTCCATCGCGAAGTGATGCATCCTCGGCGCGGGCGACGCGATGTGCGAATCAATGTCCTAGCAATGGAGTGGGCAAATCGCGTTCCGCGTCGGATATCCACTCCCTCCGACCGACCGTGACTGGGAAGTTCAAGTTGGTTGGCGATGAAACAGGGATCAAGCCGGGAACGCGAATTGCTACATGAGACACGTGTTGATCGGAGTGGAGTGAGGCGCAAAGTCCATGCGCGGCGTCATCGTTGAGCGAAATCGAGGAGGGGACAGCCATGTTGGTGTTTGCGATTCTGGCATCGGTTGTCGTGCTCTTGGCGGTGCTGGTATTAGGTGTCGCCATGTGGTTCGATGTTTCGAATGGGGGCGGCCGTGTCCTCGCCGAGCGGCGTCGGGCGGCCCGCAATTGGCGCCCACCGTTCGCACGCGGCGGCGACTTGTTGAAGTGGGCGGCGGCGACCACGGAGCGGCTGGTCGCGCGACGCTTGTCCGGGAAGCCCACGGCACAAACACCCGTGCAACTGGCGGCCGAGGTTCAAGCCGGGGCCATGCGCGCCATGTTGCCCCTGGCCGAGCCGTGCGACCGTGAATGTGTTGTCCCCTGCCCGGAAGTGGGTCAGGGAAGGATTGGTGTGACAGTTCCCGAGGTGTTGGAAATCGCCGACTACATCCGGCAGCGCTTACCTCGCGCCGATGCCAAGCGGATTCATGATCTCGCCGCAAGGAACTCGATCACGCTCGCGAACGTGACAGGTCAGAACGACGCACCGGTGAACGTGCACTGCCCGCTGCAAGGCGAAGACCGCGTGTGCGTGGTCTATCCGGATCGTCCCTTGCGCTGCCGTCCGCTCCATGCGATGGCGATCGCTGAGCAACTCGGAATAGAACTGTCCAACGAAGGCGAGGCTCCCTGGGAGCATCACGAGCAGATCGTTCAACGGGGAGTCGAACAGGGTCTCACACGCGCGCTGAAGTCGGCGGGGTTGGACGATCAGCGTTATGAGTTGAACAGCGCTCTCGTGAAAGCCTTGGACACGCCTGACGCGGCCCAACGCTGGGCACGAGGTGAGAACCTGTTTACCGAGTGCAAATTATTGGATCCCTAGGCGGCAAAAATGATTCATCCGACTAAAGCGTATGCGGGGCAATTCCCTGGTGGATTTTGGAAGGCATGGCTCCGATGTCCAATGGTTGATTTTTGCAGTTGATTTCGGATGAAATCCCAGAGCCGGGAGAAACGGAGGCAGGCTCTGCTGGG
>CAYSHJ010000700.1:0-2355 GCA_964430385.1 uncultured Planctomycetaceae bacterium | reverse complement strand
CCCGACGCCCGAGCAGATGATCGACTTGGTGCGTCGCGTCGAGCCAGCCGTGCGACTGTGCGAGTCTGCCTCGCAGCCGTTCAGTCCGACGTTCTTCGAAGTCACGACCGCGATGGCCTGGCTGTTCTTCATCGAGCAGCGAGCTGAGATCATCGTGCTGGAAGTCGGCCTCGGCGGACGATTGGACTCGACAAACGTTTGCTCGCCGGTCGCCTGTGTGCTGACGACGATCAGCCGCGATCACACGCAGTTGCTCGGCAGCAGCCTGAAACAAATCGCCAGCGAGAAAGCCGGTATCATCAAGCCGTGCGTGCCCGTGATCAGCGGCGTTGTCGGTGACGAGGCGTGTGCGACGATCGCCGCAGTGTGCCGAGCACAACAAGCCGACCTGTGGCAGTTGGGCCGCGAGTTTTCGTATGCGAGGGAACCGGGTCTGGCGGCTGTCGATGTAACGACGCCGACGCAACGATGGTCCAACATGCCGCTCACGCTGGTGGGCGAGCATCAAGCGCACAATACGGCCGTAGCGCTGGCGACGATTGATGGGCTTCGCGGCGCGGACTGGAATGTTTCGCCCGAAGCCGCTCGGCGCGGACTGGCGAACGTCCGCTGGCCCATGCGCATCGAAGTGCTTTGTCGACGGCCGACGGTCATTGTGGATGCGGCTCACAACTGGGAGTCAATCTCGGCACTCGGCCGCACGCTGGACGAAGCGTTTCCGGCGCGACGTCGTGTGCTGATCTTCGCGACCTCGCGAGACAAAGACGTCGCCGGCATCGTGCGGCAACTGTTGCCCCGCTTCGACTGCATCATTCTGACTCGTTACCTCAACAACCCGCGCGCCGTTCCCCCCGATCAACTCGTGAGGTTGATCCAGTCGATCAGTGATGTCCCGTCTCACGTTGCTCAGTCGCCCGCTCAAGCATGGGACTTGGCCCGCCGCATCGCGTCGCCAGAGGATTTGATCTGTGTCACCGGCTCCTTCTTCATCGCGACGGAAGTGCGCGAACTGATGTGGCAGGAGTCCAAAACGTGATCTTTGACGGGATGCCTGTCCTTCTGCTTCTCACAGTGAGCCTGTGAACTATAAATCGCACGGCCAGGTCTGACACATTTGGGAGACACCCATTTGCAGGGCGATGACAAATTGCTGGGCCCGAGCACAATCAACACGGCCTCGGAATTCGATCACCTTTCCTGGAGAACGATGATGCCAAACGTCACGCGGACGTTCACCGGTCAGTTTTTCAAACTGTGTCAGACCGTGGTGGTCGTCTGGCTGGGACTGTTCATTGCAGCAGTGTTGGCCGACGACAAAGGCAAGCCGAGCAACTCCGCGAAAGACGCGCCGAAGGATGCCGCACAGGATGAGTCGAGCAATCTCGCGGAGCGACGTTTGAACGTGATGAAGACTCGCGTTCAAAGCATCAGTTTTTCTTCGTTGGAGGCAGAATTTCCGAAGCAGCTCCAGCCGGCGCCGCTGTTCCGGTACGAGGACCAGCCGCGCGGTTATGTCGATGGCACGGTTTGGCGGCTCGGCGAACAGGGGCGGCCGCTGGCACTTATCACAGCCGAGCTGCATCCGCGATATCTCAACGAAGGACCGCGGATCGTCTACGACTTTCTGTCGCTGACCGAGCGTTCCTTCACGGCGAAGTCCTCCGACGTGCCGGGTTGGAAACCTCGCGGATCGGCCGTGACCATGCAGTGGCTTCCGAACGCTCCCGACCCTGCCAAGTCGGCCGTGGCCCGTTTAGGTCAGTTGAAACTACTCGCCCGGCGATTCTCGGCAACCCAAGAAGTTATGGAACTTGAAACGTCGTTCGTGCATTTGCGACTGCTGCCACGTGAAGTCAACCGCTACGCTCCGACGCTGAACGCCGAGTCCGATGGGGCGATCTTTCTCTTCGTGAACGGCCGCAATCCAGGGATAGTGTTGCTCATCGAATCCGACGGCCAAGAGTGGACCTACGGCGTCGGACGCCTCTCGGCCCCCAGCACGTTGACGATGCGGCTAGACGACACCGTCGTCTGGAAAGAACCTCGCGCGATCGGCTCGCTCTCCTGGTCGAATCCCTATACGGCCAGCAACAGCCCGGCCACGTTTCCGTGAGCCGCTCAGTATAAGCACTCACACCGCTGCGTCCGCCGGGACTCGCGACGCTTTGATGGCGTCCCATTGTTCGAGGTCATAGAGCACCTCGCGGGCTTGGCTGCCGTTGTAGTCGCCGACGATGCCGTCTTCGGCCATGTAGTCGATCAGCCGCGCGGCTCGGCCGTAGCCGATGCCCAGATGGCGTTGCAACAACGAGACGCTGCCTCGGCCTTCACGCACGATGATTTCGACGGCCGAGT
>CAYSHJ010000699.1:0-7198 GCA_964430385.1 uncultured Planctomycetaceae bacterium | reverse complement strand
CTTCAGCGTTTTCGGCTCGGAATCATCGAGTCCGAATCGCATCCGCAGGATCATGGCTTCCCGCGAGTCTATCGACTCCAACATCTTGTAGACGTGCGTGAGGTTATCGGTTTCGAGCATCTCGTCTTCAGGCCCTTTTTGCCGCTCGTCGGCGACCATCTCGCCCAACGACCAGCCGCCGTCGCCCTGCTCGGTCTGCGGCGTCGAGTTGTAAAGCTGAATCGCCTTTTTGACGATGCGGAGCTTCTTCATCGGCATCTGCAACTCATGAGCAATCTCTTCGGCAGTCGGCGGCCGGTCCAGTTCATCGGTCAGCTTGGCCGTCGCTCGACGCCACTTCGACAGCAATTCGACCATGTACGCCGGAACGCGGATCGTCTTGGCCGAGTTCACGATCGCGCGCTTGATCGACTGCTTGATCCAATAGCTGCCGTACGTGCTGAAGCGTGTGTTCATCGTTGGGTCAAAACCCTCGACGGCACGCAGCAGACCGAGATTTCCCTCTTCAATCAGGTCTTGAAGCGGCAATCCCTTATTGGAGTAGGCGCGAGCGATATTGACGACCAATCGTAAATTGGCGCGGACCATGCGGTCGCGGGCTTCGGAATTTCCGGCGGCGATTTGATATGCAAGCTCCTTTTCTTCATTGGCCGTGAGGAGGGCCGTTTCGTTGATTTCGCGGAGATAGGTCTCCAGCGGAGTTTGAACTCGGGACGTGGATAAACGGCGGCGAGTCGTTGTTTGCATGAATGTCCTGCTAATTCTTCTGACGGGAGATAACGAGAAATTCGCAGTCCGAGCGTGGCGTCAACGGGACGCAAGTGACTCACATCACGCGGATCGAAGTGGTCGAGCCATGACCTAGAGAAGCGGTTGTCGTGTGGGCTGGGCCCACTAAGAGGAAGTTCAGTTTTGGTGAGCCTGGCTCACCGGCACTCCGTTTGAAACCGCTTCGTGGCTTCGATTCCTGCGGAGGTTCTGCCAAGAGTTATCGACGGGTTTGGAGAGAAGCCTCAAACTGATCCACCTAAGTCGAATCAAACAGTCGTACTGAGGTGGCAAGAAGTCGAGTCATAACGGCCAGTCGGGATACTCCAGACCGCCGCAAAGTTTGACTGGACGCAGTCATCCCCTCTGAGCCGAACGTTCGTTTCAGCCGGACCAAGTTCCACATCCCGCCAGCTCGCGGTAAAACGCCACGCTGGAGGTCGGGATCAAACATGATAGAGCGTCCTCGACATATCCCGAACAATCGCGCCGTTGACTGTCGGCGGTCGTTTCCGGTCGCCCGATCCCCTCGTCCCATCAGGGCGAGGGTGAGGAATCTCCGCAGTCTGCCAGTTCACGCTCGACGTTCATTACATAAGTGACTGCAACATGCCCTCAACACTCACCTCGCGTCACATCCTTCTCCGCAGCCTGCGACATTACTGGCGCTCGCATTTCGCCGTCGGCTTCGGAGTCGTCGTGGCGGCAATGGTGATTGGCGGAGCATTGATCGTCGGCGATTCGGTGCGTGACAGTCTGCGGCTGCTGACGCATCTCCGACTCAATGCCGTCGATCACGCGCTGGCTAGTCATCGATTCTTTCGCGAGGAGTCGGTCGCCGTTCTGCGACAACAGCCGGGATTTACGGAGCGTTACCGCCACGGGGCTCCCGCCTTGGTCTTTCCGGCGAGTTTGGAACGGAATGCAAACCAAAGGACTCGCGCGGCCGGAGTGACGTTGTACGGTTGCGACGAGCGGCTGTTGGGAGCGTTGGATTTTCAACTCACACCGCCGCCGACGGCGGGCGGAGTTGTTCTGAACTCGAAATTGGCAGAAGAACTGCGGGCCGTACCGGGGGACGATATCACGGTCTGGGTCGAGCTACCGGCGACGATTCCGCGCGACAGTTTGCTCGGCGGCAAAGAGCAGCAGTCGTCGCAGGAGTTGCGGCTCAAGGTCGATGCCGTCTTGCCGGCGGATGTCGCCGCTGGCCGCTTCAGTCTGCAACCGAGTCAGCAGTTTCCGAAGGTCGCGTTCGTGAACCTGAAAGCTTTGCAGAAGGCTCTGGACCTGGAAGCGGTCGAGCCGTCGCGGCGCAATCCGCAACGCCAATTCGCGCGAGTCAACGCGCTGTTCGTGCAAGGGCGCGGCGTCGTCCGCGGGCACGGAGTTCAAGCCGTCGAGTCGGCTCAGGAACTGACACGAATGTTCCGCGCGTCGCTGACGCTGGACGATTTGCATTTGCGGCTCGTGCCGAACCCGTCGGGCCACTATGTGTCGCTCGAAAGCGAGCGGATGATTTTGGAAGACTCGCTGGTGCAGACCGCCGAGCAGGTCGCCGCCGCGTTGAAGTTGCCGACGTCTCCCGTGCTGGCGTACCTCACCAACGAGATCAGTCGGAGTGGCGACGACAAAAAGTTCTCGATGTACTCGATCGTCGCGGGCGTGCCCGAACCGTCGCAGTTGGCCGCGCCGTTTGGACCGGTCGTCAGAACGAATGGATCCGCACCGCCGCCGCTTGGGAAGGATGGCGTGTTGCTCAGCGAGTGGCTCGCCGAAGACTTGGGCATCCGTCCGGAAGATTTGAGATCGGAAATTTTAAATCAGCCAAGGCCAAAAGTTCGCGTGAAATACCACCGAGTCGGTTCGCGCGGGGAACTGCCCGAAGAGCAATTGACGTTCGAGGTGCGCGGCATCTTGCCACTCAACGACAAGCTAGCCGGCGACCGGGGGCTGACCCCCACCGTACCGGGCATCACCGACGCCGAGACGTTCAACGATTGGGAGCAGCCGTTTCCAATGCAGCTTGGCCGCGTGACGAACCGCGACGAAGACTATTGGGACATGTACCGTGCGACTCCCAAAGCCTTCTTTGACCTTGACGCCGCGCGCGGCTGGTGGTCCAGTCGCTACGGTTCCGCAACGTCGCTACGACTGGGCGTGGCAAACGGCTCGGCAGGAACCGCGCCCTCCCGTGAATTGGCGGCCGACGGTCAGTCGCTGGAGCAGACCGCGAGGAAGTTCGAGTCCGACTTCTTGAAGGCTCTGCCGATGGAGTCCGTGGGCCTGAGTATCCAGCCGGTGAAATGGCTCGGCCTGCAAGCGGCCAGCGGTACGACCAATTTCTCTGGACTGTTCATCGGCTTCAGTTTTTTCTTGATCCTTTCCGGTTTGATGCTCATCAGCCTGCTGGTCCGGCTTGGAATCGAACGCCGCGCGAGCGAAATCGGCTTGCTGTCAGCCATCGGATTCTCTCCGGGTCGCATCGGACGTTTGTTGTTGCTCGAACAGTTCTCCATCGTGTTGATCGGAGCCGCGATCGGCATTGTGGCGGCGGTTGGCTACGCGGGGCTGCTGATTTACGGATTGCGGACGTGGTGGGTTGGTGCCGTCGGGACAACCGAGTTGCGATTGTCCGCTCAGCCCCGTTCGCTGGCGATGGCCATTGTGGCGACCTTGCTCGCCGCGAGCTTCTCCGCGTGGTGGGGACTGCGCGGCCTGCGAAAGCTCTCGCCGCGTGAACTTTTGGCCGGACAAACCGAACTCACCGAACGAGACGAAGCACGAGCCGCTCGGCGTGGACGGCTACGACGAATTGCGAATCGACTGTTGTCGCTGAGCGTCACGATCATCGCCGTCGTGATTGCCTACGGGATGCCGGCCAAGGAGGCGTTTTCTGGGCTGTCGTGGTCCACCGTGTTATTCTTCGTCGTCGGCATGAGCACGTTGACCGCCGCGCTGTGCGCCTTTGCCGCGTGGCTGGACAAAGACCACTTCGCGTTGATCATCGGCTCGGGACAAGTCGCGCTGCTGCGATTGAGCTTGCGGAATGCGACTCGACAGCGGCGACGCAGTTTGTTGTCGTTGGCTTTGATTGCGACGGCGACTTTCTTGTTGGTCGCGGTCGCGGCCGGGCGCCGCAACCCGGCGCTCGAAACTCCTGATCTGCATTCCGGCAACGGTGGGTTTCTGTTCGTGGCCGAAGCCACGACCCCGCTGATTCACGATTTGAGCACCGCGAACGGCCGTCGCAAGCTGGATCTACGCGCCGCCGGGCTAGCGGGGGGCGTTCGCCCCCCGGTTGATCCGGTTGATCCGAACACAGAAATTGCACGTAACGGTCAATCGACCGCGGAGCTGACGCCTCCCGCTAGCCTGTTAGATTTGATGACGGTGGCGTCCTTTCGCGTTCGACCCGGTGAAAACGCGAGTTGCCTCAACCTGTATCAAACTCGCGTGCCGACGATATTGGGTGTGCCGCAGGAAATGCTAACGTCCGACCGTTTCAAGTTTGTCGGTACTGTGCTTCGTAAAGGGTCGTCTCCGTGGGAACCGCTCGTTGCAACATCGGTTGGCGGCGCAATCCCCGTCTTCGGCGACATGAACACGCTGATGTACTCGCTGCACAAGGGCGTTGGCGACACGCTCAAAGTCCCTGACGACACGAATCCGAAAGCGACACTGCGGATCGCGGGGATGCTTGACAGCAGCATCTTTCAAGGAGTGCTGCTGATGTCGGAGGCGAACTTTCTGGAGCTGTTTCCGGAACAGGCAGGGTTCAAATACTTCTTGATTGGCGACCGACGCTTTGAAAATCCAAGAGGACGGGCGTTTTCGAAGCAAGAGGCTCACGAATTGTCCGACTTATTGGAAACCGGTCTCACGCCCTATGGCTTTGATGTCGAACCTATCGGCGATCGCCTGACGAGTTTTTTGGCCGTGCAGAACACCTACTTGTCGACGTTTCAAACGCTTGGTGGTTTGGGCCTGTTGCTCGGCACGCTCGGCCTCGGCACGGTGATGCTTCGCAACGTCATCGAACGCCGCGCGGAGTTAGCGTTGCTACGAGCGGTCGGGTTTCGGCCATCGTCGATCCGTTGGCTCGTGCTATTTGAGAACGCCTTTTTGTTGATGTGTGGTCTGGTGACTGGAACCGTCGCCGCGCTCGTGGCCATGCTGCCGCACTTGCTGAGTACCGGAGCCGATGTTCCGTGGGGATCCGGCGCTGGACTGTTGCTGGGTATCTTCGCCCTCGGCCTGCTCGCCGCGACGGCTGCGACCGCCGAAGCCGTGCGCATGCCGGTGGTGGCCACGCTGCGCGGCGAGTGAACTGGATTTCGGATTGGGTACTTCGGATTGGGGATTGCTCGGCCGTCCAATCTCAAATCTCAAATCTCAAATCCGAAAATCCGAATTCACGTCCGCCATCCGTCAACCACACGCCTTCTCCAGCATGCCGCGCCAGGACGCGGCGAGGCCGCCCCGCATTCGGTCGCTCGCTTCCGCGCGGCCGCTTGCCAATAATCCGTGAATCTCTTCGACGAATGTCCCTTCAAGGAATCTCATGATGCGACGAATACTGTCTTGTTTCGGGTGTTGTTTCGTGTTTGCCTCCGTGTGTGCGGTGGAGAATTTCTCCGCGCGAGCGGCTGAGCTGGCGGATGCTGTTCCGGAATCCGCCAGCGTGGTCATTCGCCTGAAGGCTCCGCGAACGACGCTGGGTAAAGTCGGCGACTTTGTGAACGAGGTTCAGCCCGGCTTCGGCGAGGCGGTCAAAGCGAATCTGCCGGCGCTGGGGCTGACGATCTCCAACCCGACTCTGGCGGGCGTGGATGTGGAGAAAGACTGGTGGGCGATCGTGTTCGCCGAGTCGCGGCAGAAGCCGATAACTGTCTTCGTGGTTCCAACAACCGACGCCGACGCTTTGAAAAACGCACTGCCGCCGGGGTTCCAGTTTCATTCCGCCGACAAGCTGGCGATCTATTCGGACGACGAAGAGATCCTTGGACAAGTCCGCGATCGATTGAGCGGCAAGGGGACGGGTCTGTGGTCGAAGCTCGACGACTCGTCCAAGAAACTGTTCGAGGCGTCCGATGTCGCCGTGGTCGTGCATCTGCGTCAGCTCGCGAAGGCGTTTGAGAACGAACTGAACGAAGCTGAGCCGCAACTGAGCACGATCCTTAATCAGATCACCGCCGCTTCGCCCGAGCCGCAGCGGCAGCAGCTTGAAATGATGTTGGGCATGTACCGCGAACTCGGCAAAGCGGCGGTGCAAGGCGTTCGCGACTCGCACAGCCTGACGATCGGTGTCACTGTCTCGAAGGACGCGATTCGCGTTGAGGATTATTTGCGAGTGATCGAGAAAACCGCGACCGCGAAATTCCTGAACAGTCAACCGACCAGCGAACTGACGCTCCTGAATCAACTTCCCGCGAACAAGCTGGCGTACTTCGGACTGCGAGCGGATATCTCGGGCATGGTTGATTGGTCGATGAACATGACCAAAGCCTGGTTGGTCGGCGCGACGGACGAGCAACGCGCCAAGATCGACGAGGCCACGAAGCAGATGCGCGGCCTGACGTTCGGCAACATGGCGGGATTCTTCGACCTGGACCTGAAGTCGGAGGGAGCCTTGCGAGCCGCCTCGATCGCCGAGGTCACGCCGGCCAATCGCATGCGCGACATCAGCCGCTCCATGTTGACCGCCATGCGAGAGATTCAAGCTCCAGGCTTCAAGCAGACCATCACGCTGGAACCGGCCGTCAAAAAGGTTGGCGGCGCGGAAGTGGATCGACTGACGATGAAGCAAGAATTTGATCCCGCGACGGATCCATCGGGCATTCAACAAAAAATGATGTCGTTGCTGTACGGCCCCGATGGGATGCAGCAGTGGATTCTGTATCAATCCGATCGGACCGTGCAGACCTTTGGCGGCGACACGGCTCAATTAGAAGAAGTGGTGCGCGCGATCAACACGAAGAGTTCCCAGAACTCCGCTGTCGTGACCGCGCGAAAGCGATTCGTCGAAAAGGCGAATGTGATCCTGCTGGGTGACCTCGCGCGGGGCATTGCCAGCGGCGTCCAACTGGCCGCTCGCGAAAAGGTACTGCCATTCCCGATTGACGTTTCGCAAATCGACGGACTGCAACTCCAGCCGTCGTTCATCGGAATTGCCATGGCCTGCGAGCCGTCTGCAGCGAGATTTCAACTGGAAGTCCCGGTCGCGCAGGCGCAAGGCATCGCCAGGATCGTGACGCTGATCATGGCTCAGGCACGAGCGCCGCGAGCTGCGGAGTAGCCACCGTGCATTCGTCACCCCGACAAAACAAGAAGTCCCATTTCTACGAAGCTGGGCTACCCGCTACTAAACTTCAAACAATCGAACCCCACCGGGCAACGCCGTTAAGGATTCTCGAAAACCGCGTTCGCT
>CAYSHJ010000698.1:0-5308 GCA_964430385.1 uncultured Planctomycetaceae bacterium | reverse complement strand
CGTCACGCCGTCGGGTTCCAGGATCGCTCGCTGAACCAGGTTGCCGGTCGGCTCGCAGACGAAGACGTTGCCGCGAAATTCCTGCGGCAGCCAGTCGCCGGTGTAGATGCACACGCCGCACGCGGCCGTGAACGTCCCCGCGTGCAGGTTGCTCGTCGTCCACGCCGAGGTCAGCGGAAAGACTTGGTTTTTGTCTTCCGCCGGAATCACGTCGTGGACCACCGCCGGAAACGCGACATGTGGACAACGCCGAATGAAGTCCTCCTCGAAGATCACGTGCCGACACGGATGCCGGTTGTCACACACGAACCGATTCCCCCAGGCATCGAACGTCATCCCGAATTGGCCATTGCCCGAGATCGCCTCGTACCGCCCGGTGAGCGGATCGAACTTGAAGTCTCGGCCGGCAAGGCTGACGGGTTTGGGGTTGGCGGGATCGTGTGCGTCCTGGCGAGCGGGGGACGTTAGCCCCTCGGTTCGTGGAGCGTCGGCCGACTTCGGATCAACCGGGGGGCTGACGCCCCCCGCTCGCTTGGGCCAGTCCTTTTTCACCGCGATGACGTCGCCGCCGCGGAGGCCGTTGGCGACGTAGATCCAGCCGTCGGGGCCGAACGTGGGATGATTGGCTCGAAGCTGCGGGTTGTCTTGCTTGAAGCCGGTGAACCATGTCTCGCGCACGTCAGCCTTGTGGTCGCCGTCGGTGTCCTTGAAGTACGCGACCTCGCCCGCCAGCGTCACGATGACTCCACCATCCCACGGTTGCACGCCGGTCGCGAACAGCAAGTTGTCGGCGAACAGGTGAGCCGTTTCGAATCGCCCGTCGCCGTCTTTATCTTCCAACAGCTTGATCCGCGACAAGGGTTTGGCATCTGGACCACCCAGCGGCGGCGGAGCTTCCTTCGGCCCGGTCGGGTAATCACGCATTTCGACCACCCACAGCCGGCCGTGCTCATCAAATTGGATCGCGACCGGGTCGATCACTTCCGGTTCAGCGGCGACGATTTCGATTTGCAAGTTCTCGTCGGCGAGGACGAAGTGCTGGAGCGACTCTTCCGGCGAGAGCGGGCTTTTCGGAGCTTCCGCCGCGTGAACGAAGACGGCGATCAGCAGCGACAGATAACAAGTCACGCAAGCGCGCATGAGGCGGACTCCTGGCGGAAACATGATTTCACGCTGAGGCGCGCGACGCTTGGCAAGAAAATGCTACAGCCAAACCGTAGCGACGGCCTTTCCGGGCGGTCGAGGCGTCCGACGGCCTGGAAAGACCGTCGCGACAGAATCTTCGCGCCTCGACGTGAGAAAAGCTTCCGCACGTTAGGTCCGCCGCCAACGAGCGTCAACCGGCTCGCGCCGATTGGCCGCCGACTGTCGTTGGTACGGCTCGACGACGTTCCTGATAGCGATGCAGCGCCGTTTCGCGCTCGGCTTGCGTCAGCTTGAAGACATGCCGCAGCAAATGCTCTTGAGCCGGCGTGAATTCTTGGTTGCGGCGTTCCATCGCGGTACGAGCCGTCTGCAGACCGGCGTCAAAGTCGATTTGGTCGTCGAGTACTCCGTGCCAAATCCGGCAAAACGACGGCACGTGTTTCGGCATTAGCTCGCCGCCGGGCAAGAGCATACACATCACGCCGATCGAACTTCCTGTGTTAAACAAAGTGGCCAGCGCGGCTTTCGTGTGATCGCCAATGAAGCTGCCGACTTTCGTCGAGCCGGTGTTGATCGAAAATCCTTCCAGCGGCACGCTCACATTCGAGTAGTCGTTCTTCAGATCGCTGTTCGTCGTCAACGCTCCCAGGTTCACCCACGGGCAAACGTAGCTGTGGCCCAAGAAGCCGTCGTGGTACTTGTTGACGAAGCCGTGCAGGATCGAGGCTTCGACCTCACCACCGACGCGGCAGAGCGGACCGATGGTTGTTCCTTCGCGAATGTTCGCTCGAAACAGTTGAGATCCGTGAGCGATATGACACGGACCCTCCAACCGCGTAAACGCTTGAATCACGGCACCGGCCTCGATCGTGATCGGTCCCAGCCGCGCATCCAGCACGACGAACGGATCGATGTGTGCCGTCGGATCGACCTGCACCTGAGCGATGTCTCCGACGATGGCGACTTGCGCGCCGAGCGTGTGATTCTTGGATCGCGGGGGCTGGCGCGACGCACCAAGAAGTCGCAGTTGGAAGTCGATGCGGAGTTGCTCGGGATTATGCCGCATCAAATCCCAAGGCCGTGCCGCCAGTCGGCCGGTGGCCTCGACCGGTCGCCGCGTCCGCGCGATCGACAACAGCGCGTCGTCCCAATTCTCCAAAGTCAGCATCGACGCCTCGGTTGGGTCAAGTCGCAGCCAGGCCACAGTCTGATCGATGATTCCCGCTTCGTTGTCCGCGACATTTTCCAACCGCCGCACGCCGTTAACATCCGGCAACCAGCGCCCGTTGATGAGCAGCGTCGGCTCCTGACCGAGCCACATGAAATCGTTGACATGCGCTTCGGGCTGAGCCTCTGCGTACGTCTCCGCCAAGAACGGCCGCAGGAACGCTCCCCAATCCGACACAAACTGACAGCGCAGCAAACGCTCGCGCAGCGAAAACTGCCCGCAGAGCAGTTCAAACACCGGCCGCATCCAGGCAATCGGCACGAACCCGGCCGCTGCCTGGTCTTCAAACAACGCGAGACGCATGGGATCGACTTGGGATGACGATGAGAAGTGAATTGCAGCAGGAGCAGCACTCGGAAGGGAGTGGGCTTGTAACCGAAATCGGGCAAGATCGGAAATAGCGATCTCGCCGACGGCTCGCTTTCGTCATTCAAGCTTCGTCATTCCTTCGTCATTGCGTATTTCGTCATTCGTGATTCTTCCGAGGTGTGTACCCCCGAACTGCACGAGTGCGACCATCGGCAGGATGATCGCGAGTGCAGCCAGTTGTTTCAGTGAAACCTTCTCACCGTCAAGCCAGCCCCAAACGACGGCTCCCAGCGGCACCAAGTTTGTCACCATGCCGGCGAACAGCGGGCCGCGATCGTGAATCAGTTGATTAAACCAAAGCATCGCCAAGCCGGTCCCGGCGATTCCGAGAACCAGCAGCGAAATGATCGCCGGCCAAAATGCGTTCGGGTTTGGTGGAGTTGGCGACGACCCGATGTGTGACATCGGTACGAGCAACAGGCTCGCCAGGACCATCGCCACGAAGGTGACCATCAGCGGCGGCACGTGCGTCAGTCGGCGACGAATCCAGGTGTTTACCAACGAGTAGCCCAGCGGCACCGTGACGGCCAATAACAGATGCGCGGCGGGAATCTGCCGCGCGAAGCCTTCGCTCATCAGCAGGCCCAGGCCGAGCAACGCTCCCAACACGCCAACCACTTGCCGCGGATGCGGGATGACGCCCAGCAGCGGCACCGATGCCAGCATCGTGAACAGCGGCGTGAAGCTGACAGTCATGCCAATGAACGAGCTGTCGTGACGAGTGATCAGCCATGGCTGCACGCAGTACGGCCAGACATACCCAACAAAGACGACGAACGCCAACGATCCCGCATCGCGTCGCCTCCAGCCGACCGGCTGTCGCTGAATCAGCCACAGGATCGCCAGCACCGCCGCGCCGCCGGCGACTCGCCAGGCTCCCACGCTGATCGGCGAGAAGACCAACGCCGCTTTCTTCATCAACAGAAAGCTGCCGCCCCAGATGACACAGATCAGCACAAAGAGCGAGTACGCCATCGCGGCGTTGTAGCGGATCTTGAACAACGGAACGAGCGCGTGGCTGACGCAAGAATTGACGACCGAATCATGTCAGAACAAGGGTTCGTGGACGTGCTCGGCTTGACCGCTACACTGCCAACATTCGTCAACGAACCGACTTGTACTTCTTGCTGCCGTGGGAGAAGCCTGATGTTTCGCGTTGCTGCGTGCGTGATTACGGGTTGTCTGAGTTTCGGTCTCGTCGCCGCGAGCCTGGCCGACGAGACTCCGGTCAAGTGGGAGCGGATCAAGCTGGAAGAGGTCTTTCGATCCGAAGGAGTGGCGGTCGCGGACATCAACAAGGATGGCCGACTGGACCTGATCAATGGCGAGGCCTGGTACGAAAACCCTGGTGAAGCCAAGCCCGAAGACGTCATTCAGTTCAAAACCGGCAATTGGACAATGCACGCGTTGCGGGCCGACGGCATCAAGCGGTTTCACAACGACAACAATTACAGCCGCAGCTTTGGAGTGTGGGCCTACGACATCAGCGGCGACGGCTGGCAGGACGTGATCGTCATCGGCTTTCCCGGCGTGCCGTGCCATTGGTTCGAAAACCCGCAAGGCAAGCCCGGCCCGTGGGCGCAGCATGAAATCTGGCACAGCGCGGCGAACGAGACGCCGCAATTCGTGGACCTCACGGGCGACGGCAAACCGGAACTGGTGATGACTTCCGAGCCGGAACAGATGATGGGCTATCTCGAGATTCCCGCGGTGGAAAAAGCGAAGCAGAAGTGGACCTACACGCAAGTCAGCGGCGAAAAAATCGGCGGACTCGCGCATCGGTACTACCACGGTCTTGGTGTCGGCGACGTGAACCGTGACGGCCGGCAAGACATTCTCATCCCGGCCGGCTGGTGGGAACATCCGGCTAAACTGAACGAAGGGCCATGGACATTCCACAAGCTCGTGCTGAGTCCCAACGGCCAGGGCAACTCGCACGCGGCCGCCGACGTGTATGCCGACGATCTCGATGGCGATGGCGATGCCGACATCCTCATGAGTTCGGCCCACTCGCACGGCATTTGGTGGTTCGAAAACCTCGGCGGCTCGCCCGATCCAAAATTCAAGCAACACATGATCGACGACACGTTTTCGCAAACGCACGCGCTGCACTATCAGGACATCAACGGCGACGGCGTCAAAGACCTGATCACCGGCAAGCGATTTTTCGCTCACGGCTCGAAGGGTGATCCCGATCCGCTGGGCGAAGTCGTGATGCACTGGTACGAAGTCAAGAAGTCCACCGGTCAGCCTCCGCAGTTCGTCAAACACAAGATCGACGCCGGCAGCGACACCGGCATCGGCACGCAATTCTTCGTCGGGGATTTCAACGGCGACAAACTGCCGGACATCGTCCTGTCAAATAAGAAAGGGACGAATCTGTTGCTGCAAAAGCGGTAGCGCGGCTGAGCCACAAAAGTAGGTTGGGACTCCGTCCCGACTCTTCCGCCAAGAGTGTCGGGACGGAGTCCCAACCTACGAATTACGCGGACGGCGACAAGAAATCACGACCGAGTGGTACAACGCCTTCGGCGTTAACGACGTCAAAGGATGATCGGCAGCCAT
>CAYSHJ010000697.1:0-2695 GCA_964430385.1 uncultured Planctomycetaceae bacterium | reverse complement strand
CATTTGGTTTGTTGGTTTGTTGACTGCGCTGTAATACGTCGTGAGTGCGTCGCGTTCCGCCTTCGCCGCATTCAACTCGCGTTCGAGTTGGCGGGCGAAGTCGTAGTTCTCAACCACGCGGTCGCTTATTCGCTCAGCAATGTGAGCATCAGTTCTCGGCGTGTCGCTCATTGTGAAAATTTCCGGCCCATTTAACCCCTCGCTTCCGTGATGGCCTTGAGCACTGAATTCCAGCCGTTCAAACTGGCGCTGATTGCACTGGGCGCGAGTTCGACAGCCTGATCCAAGGTGATCGAGGAGTCCATGATGCCGAGTTCGCACAGGCATTCTACAAACTCCTGCTCACTGACGCCGGACTCCACCATTTTAGCCCGAAGCATGACGAGACGTTCGGCTGGCGTGGGCTGGACGGGTGGCGCTTTCTTGGGTGGAGCAACCTGCGCGAGAGGGGTTGCAGTTTGCGGACCTAAATCACCATCGTCGGTCTTGGTGGCCGCAGGAGCGGGAGCGGGAGCGGGATTCTTGGGTGGCCGGCCAAGGCGGGCTTTGGGAACACTGGCTGCGGCCTCCGTCTCCGTCTGTGGCGCAACGTAATCCGCCCACGAGGCTTCCCCTTCTTTGATGCTGGTATAGATGGCCCGAAGTTCGGTGAGTTCCTTCTTGCTCACGATGGCGAGCGGGTGCTTCATGTATCGCTCAAGCTCAGTAGGTCCGACGTTCAGTGTGGCGAAGGCATCAACAATCCGTTTTTGTTCTGCCTGCGGGTCGCTGCCACGATCCTTCTGGGTTTTATTAACAACATCCCACGCTTCGTCCAACACGTCGCTGGGCATCAGGCGAAGGGCGGCGTTTCTTACGACCTTGCTCTCGGCAGCAGCTACCTTAACGGCGATTTCATCCTCACTGGCTTCAACGAGGTAAACCGTCTGGCCGATGGAATTCTTGCGCTCACCCAAGACATTCTGACCGGCCTTCACGTTGCGCCGCTCGACCGTCTTGGACAGGTTGATGTCCTTGGAGTAGCTGGTGTTGCTCTCCAAGTCGGTGACGGTGATGCGGACAGTGCGGCGCTCATCATCGTCCCAAATTACAGGGGCGTCCACGGCGATATTTCCCATCGTTTTCAGGCACTCCTCCGCGAACCGAATTGAGAAGCCGTCCACCGTCCCGCTTCCGATGGGTTTCCGGTAGATCGCGGCATCAGCGAATCCTGGCCGCTGGCAGGCTTCGAGAACCTTGCGGCGAATTTCATGGAATGACCGAGGTCGGTTGAGAGCGATGGTGAAGCGGGCCTCAACCTCGCTCTTGGCACGGGCGGCTGCGGCGGTGATCGCCATTTCTCCTCGTCTGTGCGTGGTCGAGAGGCCGAGTGTTTGTGTCGTTGTTTCAGATGCGGGTGATTCGGTGTTCATATCGTTGTTGCTGGTATCGCCCGTTGAACCACGCACGTCAAGCGAATATTTGAGCGATCCATTGTCAAGTCTCCCTCAACATCTCAACGGTCAATTCCTTGGTGGTTCCGTAAAGTCTGCGCTTCATCTGCTCAGGGTTGCGTCCGTAGTTCATTCCTACAAATCCACCCTCTCCAGCGGCTTGAAAGCCTGTTCCGCGTCGTGGATGACGACCTTAAAGGTCTGGTCGGCGTTGAGGCTGCCTTCCCATGTACCGCTCTGTCCGTCCCGCTTCCAGTCCATGCCGATGCCCCTGGCGAGAGCCTTTGGACTCAACTCAAGGTTGCCTTTGTCGCGCCGATGGAATTGGAGCAGCCGGCAGCCGAGGAACGGCGATCCGCTGACGTGGAATCCGTCAAATGTGGCTTCTGCTTCGTGAAGCATCGACTCGCGGATATGGTTCAAGGTTGCAATGTCCTTGTCGATTGCGTTGATGAGCATTTGTTTTTCAGTCATGGTGTTTGTGGTTGATGGTTTACCGATCCTCCTCTGGCCGTTCCTGCGCGTCTCTCCGCAATTCCTCAAGCTCGCTCCAAAGCTCAGTCTCAATCTTGTCGATTTCCGAGTCCGTGAGGGTGATTTCAATGCCGGCCACGGAGACGGCCTTGATAATCTCGATCTCAGGCGGCGAGTCTGGTTCCAGGGGCGGACCTGCTCCTCGGACGCCGCCAAGGCTGTCACGGGAGCCACGGCAGCCCGGCGTGGCGTTGTACTCAACCTCGATGGCAACTTCGTTATCGTCCCGCTCGATGGTGGTTTTGAAGAAGTGGTTTGGCCTCACAAGTCAATCTCTCTCTTGGTCCCGTATCGGTTGAGCGCCAGTCCAAGGCCCTGCATCGCTCCGTAAAGCTCCGGGTCGAGAGGTTTGGACTTGCTCGTGAGGTAAACATGCCTCGCCGCAAGCTCTATTTCTTCTCTCCTTTTGAAGCAGTCTCCAAGAGCCTCAGCCGTGGCGAACAGCTTCTTGTTGAGGTCGTTGATGGTTTCAAGGTCAGTCATATTCGGGTTTTCATTGAATCCCAACGCGGACGAAGACGGCGACTAAACCGCTCGGTCCTTGCGGAAGCGAGGTCCGCGTTGGGAAAATGTGGTTCATTCGGCTTGGAGTTTGGCTGGCGTTCCCAGCGCAGGCTCGTAACCTAAAGCCTCCGCTTTGGTGCCGCATTTGACGCAGGCGGCGTTTTGATGGTGGGAGGCATACCAATTGCCCCGCCAGTAGAAGGCGACCGTCTCAGAGTCAGGCA
>CAYSHJ010000696.1:0-3433 GCA_964430385.1 uncultured Planctomycetaceae bacterium | reverse complement strand
TGAAGCTGGGTCTCGGTGGTTGGATGGGAACCGGGTTCGTGTCGGCCTTGGCCGCAAGGGCGAGGGCAGCGGACGATGCGGCTCCGATTGCTGCGAAGGCCAAAGGCTGCATCCTGATTTGGATGGATGGCGGGCCGACGCACTTCGAAACGTTTGATCCAAAACCGGCGGCTCCGGCGGAAATCCGCGGTGAGTTCGAGCCGATTGCGACGAAACTGCCTGGCGTCCAATTCTCGGAGCACATGCCGCGGCTGGCCGGTATCTTGGACAAGTTCACGATGATTCGTTCGATCCGACACGATCAGAACAATCACGGGGCCGGCAACCATTACATGATGACGGGAGCTCCCACTCGTATTCCGGTCGGCTGCGGTGCGTTCGTCAGTTTTCATCCGAGCATGGGTGCGGTCGCTTCGCATGAATTAGGCCGGCCAAACGGACTGCCCGCGTATTTTTCGATTCCGTCGATGACACGCTCCGGTGGTCCGAATTTTCTGGGCGCGAAGTACGCCCCGTTTGTCGTTGGTGACGACCCGAATGGGGCCGGCTTTCGAGTTCGTGACGTGGCGTTGCCGAAGGGACTCACCGACGACAAATTTCATCGGCGCGGTGATCTGCGAAAACTGGTCGACACGTTGCCTCGCCTGAACGAGAAAGCAGCGGGCGATCCGGCGCTGGCGCTGGATGAGTACTACAAGCAGGGTTTCGATTTAGTGACCTCGCCACAGGCTCAAGCCGCGTTCGACATCCACAAGGAACCGGAGCCGGTCCGAGCGCGCTACGGCCGGAATTCCTTCGGCCAGCGGCTGCTGCTAGCTCGGCGATTGATCGAAGCGGGAGTTCCGTTCGTCACCGTGAATGACGGCGGCTGGGACCATCACGGGGATCTCTTTGGAGCCTGTAGAAATCGTCTTCCGGCATGGGACAACTCCGTCGCCACGCTCATTGAAGATCTCGAAGAACGCGGCCTGTTGAGCACGACAATCGTCACCGCTCTGGGCGAGTTCGGACGCACACCGAAGCTCACGACACTTCCCGGTCAGACTAAGGCCGGCCGCGATCACTGGTCGAGCGCGATGTCCGTCCTGATGGCCGGTGGTGGCACGCCCGGCGGTGTCGTCGTCGGTTCAACCGACAAGTACGGTTACTCGGCCATTGAACGAGTTTGTTCGCCGGAGAATTATGTCTCGACGATCTACACGAAGCTCGGCATCAACCCGGATAAAGTGCTTTACACGGCGCAAGGCCGGCCATCGCACTTAGTCAGCGACCCGACTCCGATCGCGGAGTTGATGTCGTGACGTCTGCGCTGATCATGCTCGCCGCGACTGTCGTCGCTGCACCGCCGAATGTCACGGCGTTGGTTCCTTCGGGTTGCCAAGTGGGCCAATCGGTGGAGGTTGCGGCTCAAGGTGCGCTGGGCGAGAAGCCGCAAGCGTGGGTGAGCCGCGCGGGATTGAAGATCGACTTCGCCGAGTCGGGCAACAAGTTCAAAGTGACCATTGCTGAGACTGCGGCCCCCGGCGTGTGCTGGCTGCGAGTCTTCAACGGCGAAGGAGCGTCGTCGCTGCGGCCGTTTGTGATTGGCACCTTACCGGAGGTCGCCGAGAAGGAGCCGAACAACGCGGCGAAAGAGGCTCAGAAACTCGAGAGCAGCCAAGTGGTCGTGAACGGCGTCTTGGAGAAGAGCGGCGATGTCGACACGTTCGCGGTCTCGCTGAAGGCGGGACAAACACTCGTGGCGTCGCTGGTCGCGAAGCAAACGCTCGGTTCGCCAATGGACGGTGTGCTGCAAGTGCTCGGCCCGCGCGGGTTTGTGCTCGAACACAACGACGACGATCACGGCTTCGATCCGCAGATTGTGTTCACGGCTGCAGCGGACGCCGACTACCCAGTCCGCGTCTTCGCCTTCCCAGCTCAAGCCGACTCAAGCATCCAGTTCGCGGGCGGAGCGAATTACATCTATCGGTTGACGCTGACCACCGGGCCGTTCGTCGATCACGCCCTGCCGATGTCGGTATTGCGAGGACCAAGCACCACGCTGCGGCTGCACGGTTGGAATCTGCCGCCCGAGTTAGCCGAGTTCCCAGCAGGCGCCGTTGAAGAAAACTCGTTCGTGATCCGGCACGCACTGCTGGGGAACACGTTGACATTGCCGGTGGAGCCACAGCCTTCGCTTGCGGAAGCCGAACCGACAGAGCCGTCAGTCGAATTTCAGGAACTCGCGCTGCCGTCGTCCATGACCGGCGTGATCGGCACGCCAGGAGACGTCGATGTCTTTCGCGTGAAGCTGGCCGCGAATCAGGCGATCGTGATTCGGACGGACGCGCGCACCGCGAACTCGCCGCTTGACCCGCTGCTGCAAATTCTGAAAGCGGATGGCTCGGTGATTCAAGAAGTCGACGACGCCTCGAATGGAGGTTTCGATCCCGAAACGAACTTCACGGCTCCAGCCGACGGGGAGTACCGCGTTGCGATCACGGATCGCTTTGGAGCGGGCGGACCACGGTTCTTCTATCGGCTCACCGCCCTGCCCTCTCAGCCGGACTTTGAATTGCGAGTCGCGGCGGATGCGTTCGTGTTGAACTCGGACAAGCCGCTGGAGATTCCGGTGACGGTCGACCGTCAGCGCGGATTCGCGGACGAGATCGAAGTGGTGGCTGTCGGCCTTCCCGACAAGGTGACGGCCGAGCTGGTTGTTTCCGAAAAAACGGGCGACAAATCAAAGGAAGTTAAACTCCTGCTGAAAGCCGATCCGGGAGTCAGTTTCGCCGGGCCGATTCGAATTCGCGGCCGAGTGAAACGTGAGCCGCCGCTGGAAAGGACCGCGGTCGCGACGCTGGCCCCCTTTAACACGTCGATCAGTGAGCTGTGGTTGACGGTGGCGACTCCCGTCGCCAAGAACCTGTCCAAGAACAACACCGCGATTGGTCTGAAATCAGCCGGAACGCGCTAGCGTCCGGTTTGTGCGTCTCCCACTGAACCGGACGCTAGCGCGTTCCGGCTGATCAACACGCTCTTGCCGACTGTAAGATGGATTCCCCGCCCCGAAAAATGGTGCGTGCAACGCACCCAAACCTCTTCTTCCTTCGATAACAGGAGCAGCCATGACCAAACCAAAGACTTCGCGCCGAGCGTTTCTGGCCGCGAGTACCGGGGCCGCGTTCAGCTTTACAGTCGTGCCTCGACACGTTCTCGGCGGGCAAGGACAGACTCCGCCAAGCGAACGGCTCAACGTGGCGGGCATCGGGGCAGGCGGCATGGGCGGCGGCGACATCGCGACGATCACGAAGCTCGGAGCGAACTTCGTCGCGTTGTGTGATGTCGATGAAAGTCGCGCGGCCGGGACTTTCAATGCACATCCCAAGGCGCGGCGCTACAAAGATTTTCGCGAGATGCTCGACAAGGAGGCGAAGAACATCGACGCCGTCAC
>CAYSHJ010000695.1:0-5279 GCA_964430385.1 uncultured Planctomycetaceae bacterium | reverse complement strand
GCAAAGGCGGGACGGGCATAACTAGCGAACAACAACAAGGCAATGATTGAAGAATGAATGCGATTCATCGAGTGTCTCCTTCGCCATCACTCGGATGGGGAGCGGCGTTTTATCCAGTAATTTGGGCGACGGCTGCCGTGAGCCACTGCCAGGATCACGACCTCATCGCCCACGATTTCAAAAATCACTTTGTAGGGGAAGCGGTCCATGAGAATGCGTCGCACGTCAATCGTCTTGGGTGCGGTTTCCAGTCTTGGCAATCGCGTCGGGTCAGACAGAATGTCACGCACGCTTCGGTCCAACGCGTTCGAGAATTCATCACCGAGGCCAGGTTTTTGCCGTGAGTACCATTCCGCCGCCTGTTCGGCCTCCGCGAGGGCATCGTCGTGAAAACGGAACTTCATGACTGGCCCCGCCGTGCGGCGTCGCGAACCCGTTGCAAAGCCTCTTCTCCATCGACCAGCTTGGCCACGCCTCGATGCACTTCATCAGAGCGGCGTGCGATTTCCACAGCCCACGCCGCTTCGATTTCGTCGGGAGTGTCGGCACCCACAGATTCATCGTCCAAAGTGTCGAGCAATTCGTGGGCAAGTTTCGCGCGTTCATTCGCTGGAAGTTTCATCGCCTTCGTGCGGACTTCTTCCAAAACGCTGGAAGCGGTTTGAGTGGTTGGCATGATTCGTTCTCCTGAAAAGTAAGCGTTACCTTTTTCGCCGCGACCCGTCAGCCATTGTTCGGACATTGGCGTTGGTCAGCGACGCTTTCTCCACCAACTGGGGCGTCGACTGGCGTGTTCAACTTGGCTTCATCGAGGATTCGGAGCTTCATGGCCGCGACTTCCTGCACTCTTGGAGCGCATCTTTCATTTCGGCAATCGTATCCTTCCAATCGTGAGCCACGAACTCACCAGAGCGCACCTTGGCGGCACGCTCGGCAAGGATGGCTTGCATCTCGACGGCGTCTTCGATGTCGTCGTCCGGCTCAACGCTGTCGAGAATCTCGTATGCCAGAATCTGCTGGTCCTGCGGACTAAGCTGCCTCACCGTGGAGCGAGCATCGTCAATCGTGATTGCCATGATGGAGTTCGCAAGAAAAAGTTTTGGGACGGCTGGTCATAGCTGAGACTGTATCCAGAGTGTACCGCCATCGTCCGGCCAGAAGTTCAACGATTATTGATCATGCTTTTCTCGCGAGCCGAAACGATCGAGCGGTAGCAAATTGACAAGCTTCTCGTCGATGAGCCAAAGACGCCCGATTTCACGAACTCGCTTTTCGATGGCGTAGATTTGATCTAGGAGCGGAGGGTCGATCAGACGACCGTCTCGAGCAAGTTCAAAGTGGGCGTTCGTAATGGCGTCGAGTGCATGCTGGAATTCGGCCGCTAACTCCGGTTCGTCTAGTTGTTGGAATGCCCCGATGATGAACTGAAGTTCGTCGCGATTCAGTCGTTCTTCAAACAAGGTTGGGAACCCATCTTGATCCATGTCGCAACGAATCACCATCAGGAGGTAAACAACCTGATCAATCCAAGGCACACTGGCACTTGGATACCCTGTTGCCGGATCGCAGTTCTGAATAACTCGCTCGTAGTGTCGTCCTACCGCTTCAGCCGCAGCGTCTAACCGCGCCAATTCAACAGCATCGTATTTCCTGTCCACTTCGTTACCTCACGAACAAAAACTGCTTGCTGTTGATGAGCGCCCACAGCAAGTCTTCGTAGCACTCCTTCGGCGAGCCGGCTTGTTCGAGGAATCTTTGGCTGGCGGCGAGTTCGGCATCGGTCGGTGGGCGGCACAAGGCGGCGAGGTACAGCTCGCGGACGATTTCTTCGTGAGGTTTCGGTTTGCCGTCGGCGGATTTCGCGGCGAGGAGCGTGGCGATGCGGCCTTTGGCGTCGGCGAGTTTGCTAGCGAGGATGTCGCCATTGAGCGTGTGCAGGGCTTGGGCAAGGTTCTCGTCGGGAGAGCGTTCGCATTCGCAGACACTGGCTCGCTTCGGTTTGGCGAAGACGTTGAGGAAGAAGTCGGGATACTCGGCGTCGGGAAGTTCGATGGCCTTCGTGCCGAGCGGCAGGTTTCGGAATTTCGTTTGCGTGCCGGCGGCGCGGTCGATCGCGTCCAGCAATGCTTCGGCCGAGAGGCGTTTGACTCGGTAGTAGGCGTAGAAGCGGCGGTCGCTGGCATTTGTCTCGGTCGGCTGCGAATCGAGCTGATACAGCCGCGAGGTCATGATCGTCCGCATCAACTGCTTGAGGTTGAAGCCGGACTCGGTGAAGTGTTTCGCGAGCGCGTCCATAAGTGGCGGATTCGTCGGTGGGTTGGTCGAGCGCATGTCATCGACGGGATCGACGAGTCCGCGGCCCATCAGGTAGGCCATGTAGCGATTCACGATCGACCTCGCGAACATTGCGTTGTCCTTCGTCGTCATCCAATCGGCGAGGGCGATGCGGCGGTCGAGCGGATGATCGACCGGCTGGCCTTCCAGCGGCGTCGGCTGCATCACCTTGCCAGTCTTGGGATGCGACGTCTCGCCGGTGTTGCGGACGATGACAACTTGCTCGCCGCCGAACGCTCCAAACTCTTCGCTTCCCTTGTTGCTGACGCGAGCGAAGAACGCCGCGAAGCCGTAATAGTCCGACTGGCCGTACTTCTCGAACGGATGATGGTGACACTTGGCACACTCCATCCGAATGCCGAGGAACAATTGCACGGTCGATTCGGTGGCCTCCATTGGAGTGTTGTTGGCGGCGAAATAATTGGCCGGGCCGTTGCTGAAGACCGAACCCTTCGCCGTCACCAGCTCGCGGACGACGCGGCCGTAGGACCAGTTCTCGCGGAAGACCGTCCGCAGCCAGTTGTGCATCGCCCACATGCCTTGTTCGGCGCGGCCGGAGGTGTTTCGCAACAGGTCCGACCACTTCAGCGTCCACCATGCCGAGTAGGCATCGTTGTAGATGTCGAGCTTCGTGTCGCCGGTCAGTCCCAGCAGTCGGTCGATGAGTTTTGTTCGCTTGGCCGGATCGGTGTCGGCGATGAACATTGTCGTCTCTTCGACGGTTGGCGCTTGGCCGATCGCGTCCAGGAACGCTCGGCGAATGAACGTCGTGTCGTCGCACAGTGGCGACGGGTCAATGCCGAGTTCCTGGAACTTCGCCGAGGCCAGCTCGTCGATAAAGTTATTGTTCTGCCAGCCAGCGAGTTCGATGGATTCGCGGTAAGGGATCACGTACAGCGAAATCTCTGCCTGCCCCTCGAAGCGAACCATCACCGGAGCTTGTCCCTGCCCCGTCACCGTCACCAGCCCTTCGCCGCTGACGGTCAACATGCCGTCGTCCATCGAGTCGTACTTCGCCCACGCGGTGACATCTCGCGTCGATCCGTCCGAGTATGTCGCCACGACCCGCAATTGCTGCTTCAACCCAATCGTTCCGAGTCTCTTCGCTGGGAAGACGCTGATCTTCGCGACCTGAAGAGCTTTCGCATCCGGCGCGGGAGCACCGTTGGCGATCCACGCCTTGAGCAACTCATAATCGACGGACCCCGCCGCCAAACGCTTGCCGCCGCCATGAGGCACCTGCATCGTCGGCTTCTTGAGAAACAAACTCTCGCTGGCATCAACGAAGTTCAACCGCCGCTGCAACCGGTCCCGTACAATCGCCTCGCGGTCCTGATCCAATTCGCTGCCGAACACCGACAGCTTGAACCCCGCCTGCCCGTACTGCGCCGCATGACACGCTCCCATGCTGCAACCGGCTTTATTCAGGATCGGCGCGACATGCTCGACATACCCGACCTGCGGCGTCGCCTCGACCTTCTCGACGGTGACCGAAATTTCGCGACTCACCTCGCCAACCTTGACGACGATCTTGGCCGAGCCATTCCCCTTCGCGAGCAACTTCCCGGTCACATCGACGATCACGACGTTCGCGTCCGACGACTCGTAAGCCGCGCCGCGAGTCGCGTCTTCAGATCGCTCATGAACTTTCCCGCTCGCGTCCGTCCGCGACACGACCAATTGCGCCCGATCCAAGTTGCCCGAAAAACGCACTTCCGCCGGCGTGACGACGAACGATGAGGGATCTTCGGCCGCATGACTGAAGCTTGTCGAAGCGAGGACAACCGCAACGAGCAACATCCAAAGGTGACGAGTCATCGGAGAGCCTCCGGAAAAACCGTGACAGGCGACACGGAACACTCGCACGGTGTACGACGCACTCGCAGCCGGGACTCCGGGGGTTGACTTGTTCGCCCCGTGACCGGCAAGGCAGGAGAGTGAGGTAGGATTCACGGTAACGTTGTCATGATCACGCGATACATCACGCTATCCGCGCGACTGGCCGATAGCATAATTTGCAGTCCCGGGATAAGCGAGCGTTGATTTATCCCGTCCGAGCGGTCATGATCCAAGGCCTTCACATCCCACCGATTGGCCCAGTGTTGTTGCATTGCCACTGAGAAAGAACCAGCCGGTCGATAGGTGCGAACCCGCCCCAAAGTACTCCTTAATGACGAGGAGACCCGCCATGCTGAGCTTTCTAAGAAGCTCATTCCGCGATTGCGAACGTGTGACCCGCCGAGGTTTCTTGCAGATTGGTTCGTTGGCCGGTCTCGGCGTTTCGCTGCCGCTGGCGTTGGCCGCGAAAACAGCAACTGGTTCAAGCAGCGATGTGAATTGCATCCTGATTTGGACTCAGGGCGGCACGTCCCATCACGACACGTTCGACCCGAAGCCCGACGCACCGGTGAGCGTTCGCGGCGAGTACGCCGTCATCGACACGACGGTTCCCGGAGTGCAGTTTACTGAGATTCTCCCCAATATGGCGAGCGAACTGGGACGCTACGGGCTATTGCGAGGTTGGAATCCGCTCAACGGCAGTCACGGCACGGCAGACCAATGGGTCATGTCGGGGCGCAGGTTCAACCCGGCGATGACGTACCCGACCTACGGCTCGGTCGTGAGCATGTATCACGGGTTTAAGTCGGTGTTGCCGCCGTTCATTCAACTTGGCACCAGCGTGGATCGTCGCTTCGGTGGCGGCACGGCCGGCATTCTAGGGATCGCTCACAACCCGTTTGAAATGGGCTCCGACCCGAATACCGAAAACTTCACAGTCCGCGACATCACTCCGCCGCAAGGAATCTCGATGACGCGAGTCAATCGTCGCCGGCAAATGCTCAGCACGATCGACGCCTTGCAGAAGAAGGGCGACGTGCAACCGGAACGCTTCGCCGCGCTCGACGAACACTTCCAAACCGCGCTGGACATGATCACCGCGCCGC
>CAYSHJ010000694.1:0-2305 GCA_964430385.1 uncultured Planctomycetaceae bacterium | reverse complement strand
CAATCGCCAAGAGTGGTACGATCACACTGCTTCGCCTGGCTCATGATGGGCCTCGGAAACGAAGCAGCCCCGCAATGTGCGCCAGCACTGGGCAGGGCCTTGGCCACAACCGAGATGAAAGCTCGACAATGACCACTTCCCCCACCTCCCTCATGGTGAGAGGTGCCGCTACTCTCGTGGGCATCTCTGCCATTGCTGCGGTCACTCGTCTGAACCTCGAGCACGCGGCGGCATCGGATCCGACATCACCTATCGGCTCCGCCATCACCGTGTTCGGCCTCGTGACAGCTGCCTGCGCCGTGTCTGCACCAAGGGCTTGGGCCGACGGTCGCAAGATCCTCTCCACTGTGATTGTCGTCGCCGCCCTTGCTGGAGAGATGTTCGGGTTATCGGCGGCCGTCGAGCGACTGGCCAGTCAACGGGCAGAGACTGAACGCCTTGCCGCCTCCGTCAACGTGCCGCGTCAGATCGCCGTTGAGGCGCTCGGGATAGCACGGACCGAACTTATCGAAGCCACCCGCCGTGCGGCTGACGCCACCCGAGGGGGATGTGGACGTGAATGCTCAGCGCTTCGTCAGATCGAAGCCGAAGCCCGACACCGCGTCTTCGAATCGGAGAAGGCCCTGGGTACGATAGGGGCACCCCGGCCGACCGGTTCACCCCTGGCGATGCTCGTGGGGGTCGACCCGGTCACTATTGAAATCGGCCTTGCCACGCTGTTCGGCTTGGCTCTGACGCTCGGGGGCGCCGGGCTGGTGGCATTCGGCGCGCAACCATCTGGAAAGAGAGATGATACGCGCTCGGCTGTCCCGGCCTATGGACTGTCCAACACGGTCGTCCAGTCTTCTGTGGAGCCCACCGTGGTGGCACCGGTCACGCCCCCACAGATTGCCGTCCCTGGACAGCTCGGACACGCTGGACAGCCTGAGATTGCTGGGAAGATCGTCGACCTCGCCAAGGCGTCCAACGGACGTCTGGACAGTAGCGTGCGTGGCCTCGCGGCGTTGATCGGCAAGCCGAAGTCGAGCGTACATACGGCGCTTGTCACCCTGGTGTCGACCGGGGTGTTGTCTAAGGCTGGCGATGGGGCAGGGTATGTCCTGGCAGCGTAGGCGGGCATGGTCGCGTGGCAACCCGACGCCGCGGTAACCTTATGAATTTCGCAGGTAAAGTCGCTTGCCTCGTTAAGGCACTCGCCCACGACGGTCGAAAACACGGGAAATTTTCGCCGGAAAATGTGTCCCAGCCCAGACGAGCGTGATACCCCCCAGATCAGCATCCAGTCTGGTGCAGTTAATTGCACCAGATTGATCCTGATCGACATGATCTCTGACCGTTGGCATCCTCGATGCTGCACCTGCGAACGTGAATAGGGTCGACGTCAGCTTTCTTGGCATCTACAGTCCGCTGGTGGGGGGAAGGGCTGCCGTGACGCCATCGAACCGTGGGCGACGTGAATGACCCCGTGCGGACGAAGTTGCTCGGTTGTAACAATTGTTGCGCCGCAGTGACACTCATCAGCCCATTGCAGGACCCTGGCTCAAGCAGGAAACTCAGAATGTCACGGCGATTCGCTGTGACCGAACAGCAAAGGGGGGACCAATGGACCCAGTTACAATCGTGATCTGGCTCGCAATCGGCGCAGTCGCCGGTTGGCTTGCAGGGCAGATAATGAAGGGTGGAGGGTTTGGCCTAGTCGGCGACATCATTGTCGGAATTGTTGGCGCCGCGATTGCTGGTTATCTGCTGCCACGCTTCGGTATCCTCATTGGTGGCGGGATCGTTGCAGCGATTATCAATGCGGTGATTGGGGCATGCCTATTGCTTTTTGTGATACGCCTCATCAAGCGCTAGACTAACCAAGAAAATTTATGCTCGCGAGGCTAGTGGCAACTAGAGCCTCGCGAGTTTAGTTTTTGAGCAAAGAAGTTGCCTGGTCACACACTGCGTTCGTCGTTGTCCCTTGTCTGTCTTCTGCTGAGTGAAGAGGATGCATCGCGGTGACGGACGTCAAACGGCGTTCATAGCCCATGAATTCGATTGGGACTGCCATGCCGAACGTCAGCACCTGAGGCTATCGCGTCGTCGTTCTCGCGGCGCTCTCCGATCGTCGGCTATCTGGGGTCTTTCGAGCATTGACGGGATGACCGCCAAACGTCGATTGTGACCCACAACGGCCCTCGTGCCGGCGCGCAACACATACGTTGCAGCCAGTGTTGTATTTCTGCGTTGACTTGCCGCATCAAGCTTTCTGTAATCGCCGTTGCGTTCACCTTTATTGGGAGAGGCTGCCATGTCTTCCCGT
>CAYSHJ010000693.1:0-1783 GCA_964430385.1 uncultured Planctomycetaceae bacterium | reverse complement strand
CTGGCGGTTGTGGGCAGCGCTGCCGCCGGGCGATTACATCGTCGAGATCGACGGCAACAAGTTCCCGTTCCCCGCCACCGAAGGCGAAGTGTTCGAGGTGAAGCCGCAATAGCGGGAGGGCAGCATGATACGCCTCAATTGTTCCACTCGGATCAGCGACAGGGGAACCGAAACGCGCTTGGTCTGCCCCCTTGAAAGTGGTCCTCCCTGAAGTATGGCTTTTGAGCCTGATGGAGGATTGCGGATGCCGAGGAAGAGACACAAGGCGGAAGAGATTGTCGCGAAGCTGCGGCAGGTTGAGGTTCTGACGGCGCAGGGCAAACCTGTTGCTGAGGCGATCCGATCGATAGGAGTGACGGAAGTTACATACTATCGCTGGCGCACGGAGTACGGCGGGCTGAAGGGCGACCAGGTGAAACGGCTGAAGGATCTGGAGGCGGAGAACACTCGGCTTCGGCGCGCGGTCTCGGATCTGACCCTTGAGAAACTGATACTGCGCGAGGCTGCCTCGGGAAACTTTTAAGCCCCGCGCGTCGTCGTGCTTGCGTGGAGCGTGTTGTCATTGAGCACGGCGTCTCCGAGCGATTTGCCTGCCGTGTTCTGGGCCAGCATCGCTCTACGCAACGCAAGATCTTGCAACCGCGTGATGATGAGGCTGCATTGACTGCAGACATCATCGCGCTGGCCATCCAGTACGGCCGTTACGGCTATCGCCGCATCACGGCGATGCTGATGGCGGCAGGCTGGGTGGTGAACATCAAGCGTGTTGAACGGATCTGGCGGCGTGAGGGGCTGAAGGTGCCGGCCAAACAACCGAAGCGCGGGCGTCTGTGGCTCAATGATGGATCATGCATCCGTCTGCGGCCGGCGTACGCCAACCATGTCTGGTCTTATGACTTTGTCGAGGATCGAACCCATAATGGCAGGAAGTACCGCATGCTCAACGTGATCGATGAGCACACACGCGAGTGCATCGCGATCCGGGTCAGCCGTGGGCTCAGGTCTGTTGACGTTATCGACGTACTCTCGGACCTCTTCATCCTGCGCGGCATTCCTGGACACGTTCGCTCCGACAATGGTCCGGAGTTTATCGCCAAGGCGGTGCGCGATTGGATCGCAGCGGTCGGCGCAAAGACCGCCTACATCATGCCTGGCAGCCCATGGGAGAATGGCTATTGTGAAAGCTTCAACTCAAAACTGCGCGATGAGTTGCTCAACGGCGAAATCTTCTACAGCCTGAAGGAAGCCACCATCGTCATCGAACAATGGCGGCGGCACTACAACACGGTGCGACCGCACTCATCGCTCGGCTACAAACCGCCAGCTCCAGCGGCAGTACTATGGCCGGCTTCGCAACCCGGCCCAGCTTCGCCGGCCACACCGGCTCTGGTGCAAGGAGCGATCATGAACTAACATTTGCCGTGGACCACCTATTGGGGGCTGGCCATGGCCTCAGCGTGCGCAGCAGCATTTTCGGCGTGTTTACGTCGTGTATCACTTTCATAAACGATAGTTTTTCCGAGTTTTAGTTTTTGGAGGCGGGAATAATCATCGCGTGACAGCTCGACGCGAGCATTGATTATAAAAATAATGTTTCCCATCGTCGTTGAGCGTTGCGACCGCCGAATTTTTAAATTCACTTCGCCGACTTTCGACGAATAACCACCAAGATCAGGAATGTCTTGAGGAGCTAAAATTGATTGATCGATCGGGAGCGGTTGTGTGGACAGTGATCGGGGTTTTTCTCGCAGGCGTACTTTGAGAAATGCGTATAGCTTGCGGA
>CAYSHJ010000692.1:0-2500 GCA_964430385.1 uncultured Planctomycetaceae bacterium | reverse complement strand
GACGTATTTCGCAACAGCCGAGGGCAGCGAAAGCCACCACTGACTATCGAATTACACCCACCGACTTGGGTGCCATCGCGTCGGAGCCGGAGACAGACGGCAAAGAAGCACCAACCACAGAACAATAACTCAGCGACGGAGATGGACTCGGACAAGTCGACTCATTGGAATTCTGCGGTGCCTGACCCCGGCCGGTAAGTTTTCAGTTGCCGTTCGCCCTACAGCGAGCTAAACGAGCGTATGTAGGCAAATGGTGCCAGTTTGGATTCAGCGACGTTAGTTGGCAGCCTCACCGATCTCGGGCTAGTGTCTGTGACTGACATCACTCGCGCTGCGGTCGGGTCGGAGGTTGAGATCATCTCGTCGGAAGCAGTCACGGTTTTAGAGTTGGCCTTGGAAGATGACGTTTGGAATCTGTTGCACGACGAGGCGGCTCGCTCTGGTCGACCGACAGTTTCGCTGGTGAGTGATGTCGACGAATCGGAGGCTGAATAAACAGGCGGCCAACGGAAACGGGAGGACGTGTCATGCAAACGATTTTGGTCCGAGAGAAGACGGGAAAGGATGGCACGCTGTCCTTGCGGATTCCATTGGGAAAGCCGGATGAGGAATTCGAAGTGCTGGTCGTCGTTCAACCGAATACGGTGGGAACGACGCCCGAGGAGCGAGGCTGGCCGCCGGACTATTTTGACAAGACATTCGGTTCGATTGCCGACGAGAGTTTCGTGCGTGCGCCTCAAGGAGAACTCCCCAAGCCTGTGGAATTCAATTGATGTTTCTGCTCGTCATCATTTGGAAACGCAAGGGAGTCCGATTGGTCCGTATGACCTGCAAATCGCGGCCATTGCTTTGGCAAACGGCTGCACGCTCGTGACTCACAACCTAGCCGAGTTCCGCCGAGTGTCGGGACTGCGGCTGGACGATTGGGAAACGCCCTGAACAACTGCGAATTCGGCGGGTGTAGAGCGAAAATGATCACTTCCGACCATTCTTCTCGCATGAGGGTGAAGGCTAGGCTCTCGCCGATCGTGGCTCAGTCAACTGGCTATTTGGCCGGCACGATGTCGAAGGTGTTGGGCTTCATCGCCAGTGCCTTGGCGACTTCGGCATCCAGCGCCGGGAGCTTCGCCAGTCGCTCTAGGATGACACCTTGCTTCTTGGCTTCCAGTTCTTCGCGCGGCACGACGCTGTAGATCCACTCGGGAACGTTCGACAGCACGATGCCGCGGAAGATCATGTCGTGGTGAAAGCGGTTCTTGTTCTCGACTGCCACTCGCACGGCTTTCGCTTGATCGGCGATCGGGCCGTCGGCCAAAGCGCCGGCGGCCAAATTCGCTCCGGCCGCGAGTTGCTCGGCAGTCAGTTCGGCGATCTTCTTGCCGCCGACTCGAACTTCGTACTTGCCGACCGCCAAGCCGGTGACCTTTAAGCGATAGTCGTTGAGCTCTTCTAGGATCGGCGCATGCGGCAAGATGCCGACGGCATCCGCGGGAAAGAACGGCAACGCGGCGTCGAGTCGCGAGAAACTCAGCCCGCCGTCTTTCTTCGCAACGTTTTCGACTGTGCAATTCTTCGCAGCCACGACCTTGCCGCCGGCGGCGTCGATCTCGGCGGACGAGACGAGCGATGGAAAATTGAGGCCCTTGAGAATTGACGCGGCCATCAGTGCTTGGCCGGGCGAGCCGGGGTGAACGGCGTCGCCACCGGTGACGCGATCGTACTTTGGACCCTTGCCGCGAGCACGATCCAGTGCGGCGAGATACGGGTGAAACTGATCGACGAACACACCACCGTTCTTGTCGGCGATGACCTTCACGCCTTCAGAGAGTTTTTCCAATGTTTGGTTGTAGCCGGTGAGCGCGGTTGGTCCCTGCTCGGCGGTGTCCAGCGGCTGCGGAGTCGCCCAAGCGACGCGAATATTGGCGGCCTTGGCCTGATTGGCCATCCCCTGCAAGCCATCCATGTACGGCTTGAAGACATTGTCACTGAAGCCTCCATAGCCGCCGTCGTTCATGCCGAAGTCGACCGTCATCGCGGTCGGCTTGTGCAGCAACACGTCACGAGCGAACCGGCTATTGCCGCCGGGTGAGCGATCGCCACCGATCCCCACGTTGCGAAACGTCAGCTTCCAATTCGGGAAGCGAGTGACGGTCCACATCTCGACGTAGTTCGAATAGAGATGCTGCTCGGTGATGCTGTCACCGATCATCACGACGACATCGCCATCCTTGAAAAAGAAGTCGGCCGCACTGGCTGACGCGGCACCACACAATACGACCACAACGACGCACCAACGCATGAACTGCAACATGAATCAAGCTCCTTCAGAGTGAGTCAAGGCATCAGGTGAGGAAAGCGGGCCTAGCTAATTCTTGAGTCTGCGGAACCTGTAGCCCAGGCCCTTGTGGCCTGGTTGATGAGACTTCTGCGTTTGTTCCGGCGAATTCAAATCAAACCGGCCACAAGGGCCGGAACTACTCCCTTGCTCGGAAAAATCTGG
>CAYSHJ010000691.1:0-1532 GCA_964430385.1 uncultured Planctomycetaceae bacterium | reverse complement strand
TGCTGGCTGGAGTCGATTCCATCGAACATGGCACGTATATGACCGACGAGATTATCGAGTTGATGAAACAGCGTGGCACGTATTGGGTGCCGACGAACATGGCGGGCGAGTGGGTCGCCGAGAAATCCAAAGAGCCGGGCTATTTTCCCGAAATCGTGCGTCCCAAAGCCGCCGCGATCGGCCCGCAGATTCGCGACACGTTTAAGAAAGCACACGCCGCCGGCGTGAAAATCGCCTTCGGAACCGACTCGGGCGTGTCGCCGCACGGCCAGAACGCTCACGAGTTCGAACTGATGGTCGCTGGAGGTATGCCGCCGATGAAAGCGATTCAGTCCGCGACGCTCGTGACTGCACAACTGCTCAAAATCGAAGATCGGCTGGGGACGATCGAAGAAAAAAAACTCGCCGACATCGTGGCCGTCAAAGGCGATCCGCTGGCAGACATCAGCTTGATGAAGAGCGTCGTGTTCGTGATGAAAGAAGGCGTCGTGATCAAAGGGCCGTGAAGGTTGGCTTGATCCTACGGAACCTGTAGCGCAGGCCCTTGTGGCCTGGGTGATGAGACTTCCGCTTTTTTTCCGACGAATTCAATTCAAGCTAAATCAATGCGGCCACAAGGGCCGGGGCTATCCGCCAAAGGCGGACTCAAGACGACGAATTAGCCAGCCGTGTCAATTCGGAGGCAACCTCTCGCGAATTTGAGGCCGAGGCGATAGATTTGCGGCATTCAGTGCCGCGTTTCTCTGGACTGTCCCGGAGGGAGTGATGAGATCGCCCAAGCATTGGTATCAACGGTCGAATCGGCGAACGTCCCGTCGCGAGTTTTTGTCGGCGGCGACATTCGCGGCCACGGCGGGTGCGTTGTCCAGCTTGCTACGCGCGGAGAACGCGGCGGGGATTCAAGGATCGAACAAGGCGATCATCAACGTCCATTTGGATGGCGGGCCGCCGCATCTGGACATGTTCGACTTGAAGCCTGCCGCACCCGTCGAGATTCGGGGCGAATTCCAGCCGATTGCAACGCGTGTCGCGGGTTTTCACGTCTGCGAATTGCTGCCCAGGTTGGCCGGCATCGCGGATCGGGTCGCTTGGATTCGTTCGTTGGTGGGTTCGGCCGGTGCTCACAACGCGTTTCAGTGCCAGTCCGGCTTCGGCGAGAAGGACTTACAGTCGTTGGGGGGGCGACCAACGCTCGGCTCGGTGGTCGCCAAGCTGCGTGGCACACCGCAGGATCCGGTTCCCGCGTTTATCGACCTGATGCAAGGGCGACCGCTGGTGCGTAACAGTGCGCGGCCCGGTTTCCTTGGCCCGGCGTTTCAGCCGTTTCGTCCGGACATCTCGCAGATGTTTCCGCGCGAGCTGGAACCGGGTATGAAGAACGAATTGGCGAAGCTTGGCGCGAATCATTCGGTCAGCTTGAAGCTGGACGAAACGCTGAGCGTTGACCGGCTGTGTGAGCGGACCGACTTGCTCGCTCAATTCGACACGCTTCGTCGCGAGATCGACGCCTCGGGCATGATGGACGCTCTGGA
>CAYSHJ010000690.1:0-3467 GCA_964430385.1 uncultured Planctomycetaceae bacterium | reverse complement strand
CCTTGATTCAACGGAGACACGTCCGCCTCGCGCCAGAGGTCGCGGGTATCGACGGCCTTCACGTTCCCTTTGAACTCCGGGTACTTGCCCTTGTCGCCATCGACCGCCAGTTGAGCCTCGGCGATCTGCAATCCAAATCCTTCACGCCCTGGATTGCCGCACCCGGTGGCCAACACGAACTTCGCGTTGGGCGAATTGAAATCCTTGCGCAGCGACTTGATGAGATGCACGAGGTTCTGTTCGTAGCGACTGGCCAGCGCGGCACTTTGGTCTTTGTGTCCCTGCCACCAGACGAAGCCCGCGACTTCGTAGCCCTGACCCTTGTAGTCGGGATAGTACTTCTCCAGGTTCTTCAGCACGGCTTTCGCATGCGCCGTATCGGCGTCGTACTGACGGCCGGCATACCACGGAACGGGCTTCGGTTCGGCTCCCTTGTCCCAGAAGTTGGCCAAGTCTTTGTAGCCCGCGTAAATCTTGCCCTCGAACTCGAATCGCTCGCTGCCGGGCGGGAGCAAATCCCATCCGAGACTGCGATTGCCGATGCACGCTTTGAGCAGCAGCACTGGCTCGTCGTGCAAGTGCCCCATCACATGTCCGAAGCCCAGTTCGGGACCGAACGTTCCTTTCGGAGTCAGCCATTCGTTGCGGACGTCGCCGAACTTCTCCATGTCCTTGTAATCGACGCCGCGCTGATCCATCACATGGACGTAGCGGACATCCTGCCGCGTCGTCCAATTGCCCGCGTCATCAACCAAGTGCGGATACTTGCCCTTTTCCTTGACCATGTACTCCAACGAGCCCTTCGTCTCCTTTGGCCCAACCCTGCCGAAGCCCAGCATGTTGGACTGCCCCAGCATGACGTAGACCTTCACCGGCTGGCTGTGATCGCCGGGCTTGCCATCCGGCCTCGGCAATTGATGTTTCGGATCGGCATCGATTTTCGCTGCTGCCGATGCGTTGGCCATGACCGTTGCGGCCAACAGCGCCAGCACTGCGAAAGAGGAGTTCTTGTTCATGGCGTTGTCCCCACTGGTTGTTGACTTGGCCTTGGGCTCGTGCGACTCAAGCCGTTGATCTCATTGGAATCAGCTTTGAGTATGATGGATTTGAACGATTCAATCTTAACTTCAGCGACCAACCGACTCTTGGCCGAGAATCGCATCGAACCGTGAATCCGCGCACAAAACATCCCGAATCTGCCCTGCCTCCGCACGCTTCGCAGGTGGAGGCCGGAACGATTCGCTCGCGTGGGCGAGTTGCTCAATCCGGTCATCAATTGCAACATGACGTGGGCGCGGTTTGGTCGAGGCAATTCCGACGTGTCAACCGGCTCGATTTGGCTATGGTGTCAGGGTGCGGACAGCCAAGCGGATGGCCGCTTGCCATGCGGGTGGGGTTCGGAGAGGCGGCGACCGAGCGGTTTGGCTTCCGGCTGGGGTCCGGAGAGGTGCCGACCGGAGGGTTGGTCATGGCGGGTGGGTCGGGACGAGCGAACGGGCGAGTCGGCGGCATGGAATCGTCGTAAGTACGAGCAAACGCGCGTCGGTTTGCCATGCCAGACCCTTTCGCATTGATGCCCACTTATCCGTTTGCCTCTGCAGACCCTTTCGGATTAACGGCCACTTATCCGTTTGCCTCTGCCGGAGGGTTTGGAGAGGCAAACGCGCCGGTTTTCATCAATCCGGACCCTTCCGGATTGGCAAACACCTCGGTTGGCGCTTGTCCGGACCCAAGCTGCATGACAACCGGCCAGGGTTTACGTCATTTTGACCCTTCCGCCGCTGCGAGCACTTACGTCGCTGCCGGTCGCGAGTCAGGCGGCCAGCCAAAGTGAGCACGACGCGCGAGCGAGTGGTTGCCGCGAATGGGTTTGGCCCAACGCAACCACTCGCTCGCGCGTCGTGCTGACTGTCCTGTGCTGTGCGCGGGTCTCCCGACCCCGCACCGCATGGGACCAACGGTCTCCAGCGGTTTCGGGGAGACCTGCGGTCCAGCCCAGCGGCGGGGTCGGGAGACCCGCGCCGAGCGCGGGGAGGCAAACGGCTCGGTTGGCGCTTGTCCGGACCCAAGGTTCATGCCAACCAGCCAGGGTTTACGTCCAAATGACCCTTCAGCCCCTGCGAGCACTTACGTCGATGCCGGTCGAGAGTCAGTCGGCAGGCCAGGCATGTTGTGCGCGAGTCCCTATGGTCTAGTCCAGCGGGATGGGAATGCCGACGTCGGAAGTCTTTCCCACGCGCCACCAATCTCTCGCCGACGAAAAGCCGTTCATCTACGAATGTCAGGATAAGCGTCAGCCGGTCATGCTGCTGATTCGATGGATCACGAACCGAGTCGATACCACGCCGTGCCCTGATGTCCAAAGTGAAAATCTTCGGGCCACAGAATCTCGGCGATGATCTCGGCCGATTCAACCACTCGCGGGCCGGGTCGGTTGAAGAACTGATTGCCGTCGGTCACGAAGACTTGGCCGTGTCGCACGGCTTGCAGGTCGCGCCAGCGCGGGTGCGCAGTCAGGAGATGCAATTCCCGCTCAGTGCGAGCCAAGTCGAAGCCACATGGCAGAATCAGAATCGCGTCGGGATCAGCATTCGCCAAATCGTCCCAGGTCATCCACGGGGAATGTTGTCCGGCTTGGCACAGCACCGCACGACCGCCAGCTAGTTCGACGAGTTCAGGAACCCAATTGCCCGCCGACATCAGGGGTTCCATCCATTCCAAACAGACCACCGTGGGGCGAGTCGTGGTTCGAGGGACTCGTGCGGCGAGCAGGTCCAAACGCTGGCGCAGCGACGCGATCAATCGCCGGCCTGCCTCGGCATCTGCGAGGGCGTCGGCGACGCGCTGGATGTCGTCCCAGACGTCGGGCAACGCCATCGGTGCGAGCGCCACGACTTGCGGCCGAGAGCCAATCCACTCGCTGATCGCCGCTTCGACATCCCGCAGGTTCACGGCACAGACCTCGCATTGTGTCTGCGTGATGACCATGGTCGGCCGCAGTCGTTCGAGTTCGCTGCGGAACACGCGATAGACCGACAGCGACTCGGCGACCGCGGCTTTCACTTGGCGGTCGATCTCGACGCTGGACGTCGTGACGTCGATGCGCGGCTCCGAGCAAGCGGGCAGGCTCAGAACGTCCGGCGGGAAATCGCACTCGTGCGACCGTCCCACCAAGCAGTCTCGAAAACCCAGCGCGGCGACGATTTCGGTGGCGCTGGCGATCAGTGAAATGATGCGGTGCGGCATGAGACATCAGCTCGCAGTCACCGGTTGGAAGGGCGATTCCAACTGCGGATCAGAGGCGAGCGAGACCGCGCGGACCCCCACGGGCAACGCCGTTAACCATTTTCATGAGGCGAGTGCAAGGTATTGTTTGAGCAGGAGTTTGTGTCGTCGGCTGGCGGTGACGATGACCGGCTTGCCGGCGGCGGGTTTGTCTTTGTTATCGGGTCGATAGCGGGACTTCT
>CAYSHJ010000689.1:0-1733 GCA_964430385.1 uncultured Planctomycetaceae bacterium | reverse complement strand
AACTCCCAACAAAGCCGCTGCGCTTCGCAGGCACGCCGCAAAACCCCAGGAAGCCCTCGCCCTGATCCGAGCCTCACCGAAGAATTGAAAGACCCTGGGGGTCTGTGCTCGCTTCGATCGTGCAGCGTTCAGCATGGGCCCGGATTATCTGAACCTGGGGAGAGCCGGTCGTCCGCCATCCTTTATCTACGTGCATTCTGCACACCGGGCAACGCGGAGAGTCGAATGCCTCAAGAGACGAGCTTGGCCGCGCGGTTCACGTCATTCACGCTGATGATCACGGTGGAGGACGCGCCCGCGGCGTTGCTGCCGTACAGGTAATTCATATTTACTCCGGCCTTGCCCAACCGGGCTGCTACTTTCTCAAGTTGACCGGGTCGGTTGGGTATGCGAATCAGCAACACCTGTTGTGTGCGGTAGTCGAAGCCTGCTTTGGCCAGTGCTTTTCGGGCTGCTGCCGCCGGCGAAGCCACCAGGCGCACCCAGTTGTACTCCACGTTTTCCGAAACCGAGATCGCGTCGATATTGACTTTGGCTCGCGCCAGGGCCGCGCAAAGCTTGGCCATTGTTCCCGGTTTGTTATCCAGACCCACACAGAATTGCGTCGCTATTGCCATGTCCTTGCTCCCAGAGTCAGATAGGGTGATTTACCGCGGGAATCATCTTACAATCTGGGCCGCGGCTCGGCAATGTGTGATAGGAGCGAATCATGACCACGCGTGAAAAAGTACAGGCGGTGATCGACGGCATCAGCAGGGGCGATATCCTCGGAACTTTCGACCAGTATTACGCGGATGACGTCGTGATGAGCGAGAACGGCATCACCGAGCGCGTCGGCAAAGCCGTGAATCGCCGATACGAAGAGCAGTTTGTCAGCGGCGTCCAGTTTCACTCGGCGAAAGTCGGTGCAGTTCTGGTGGACGGCGACCTGGCCGCGGTGGAGTGGTCTCTGGAGTTCACGCCCAAAGGCAGCCGGCGACTCACCCAGAAGCAGGTGGCCATACAGACCTGGAAGCACGGCAAGATCGTACGCGAGACGTTCTACTACAAAGGCTGAGCGGCGCTCCGTCCGCATGAGCTCGACAAACCCCCCCGATTATCGGAACCTGATTGTATCTTACATTAGTTCGTAGCGCAGTGCATGCGCGTGAGCTGTCGCGTCACGCCGCGACGGCGAATGATCCATCTAGAAACCCAAGACGACGGAGGCAGACATGAGGAATAGAGAACAGTGTCCGTACTGTGGTGGTGAAAACATGCAGCCGGGTGGCATTCAGTCGACCGGCAAACTTTATTTTCGCCCTGCGAACGCCAAGTTCTTCACCTTCGAGACGGGCGACGTCTCCATTCAGGCCGACCTGTGCATGGACTGCGGCGCGATCGGTCTGATCGGCGATGTCCGCAAGGCCAACTCGCTGACCGAGAAGGCCAAACTCGGCGCTTGATCGCCTGACCGGGATCGGGCAGGCTAGGTGGGATGTATGTTCGATTCGTGGTGCTTCACAAGGATGAAGACTCCCATCACTTGCAGGGCGTCTTCCAGGCGGTCAGCTATCTGACCGACCATCAACTCCTGTCCGACGAGGAATCGCTTCGTCTGAAGAAGATCCAGCGCTGGTTCCGAGTCAACCTGACAGTTCCCGGACGACTGTCCAAATCGACTCGGTCTGGTGCTCGCAACGACGCAATCAGTTGGTTCAAGGATAGCGCCAATGAGCACATCTCCAGAATCC
>CAYSHJ010000688.1:0-10362 GCA_964430385.1 uncultured Planctomycetaceae bacterium | reverse complement strand
ACAACAACTCTCGGACGGTTTCGTCACCATCAACGACTTGTCACGTGAACAACTCCGGAATCACCGAGCCTTCGCGGACAATCATCACGGGGCGGCTGCTGGTGCGGCCGGGGTCAGGTGTTCTGATTTCTGTTTTGGCCGCTCAATGGCCGTCGAATTCCGTTGCAAGACAATCCTTCCGACTTCGATTGGCTCCATTTGTGACGCCAAAACAGAAATCAGAACACCTGACCCCTCGCTTGGGAGTCATCGTCGATGAACTCACGCTCCGAACTTGTCGAGGCGCCCCGCATGAGCCAGCGCGAAACTCATGAGGTACTTTGCCGGAAACTGACCAAGGCCGCCTTTCAAGCAGTCGCGTTCACCAAACTTTTCGCAAAGGTCGGGGCGGCAGCGTTCTTCGGCGGAGAGCAGGACCGGGACCGGGTGCCAACTGTGGGACTTCATTTTGCTCGGCGTGCTGTGATCGCCAGTGACGATGAACACGTCCGGCTTCAGTGCTGTGATGCGCGGGATCGCGGCGTCAAGTTCTTCGATCCGTTTGACCTTCTCGGTGAAGTGACCGTCCTCGCCCGTTGAGTCGGTGTACTTGAAGTGGACAAAGAAGAAATCAAAGTCGGCCCAAGCTTTCTCCAACCGAGCCATTTGATCGCTGAGCGTCTGCCCGGCATCGAGCACTTTCATGCTCACCAGTCGCGCGAGGCCGCGGTACATCGGATAGACGGCAATCGCTCCGGCCTTCAAGCCGTAGACCTCTTCAAACGTCGGGATCGGCGGTTTTTTGTCGATGCCGCGCATCGTCAACAGATTCGCCGGGTAATCGCCTTTTAGAATGACGGCCGCTTGCCTGATGAATTCCTTCAGCACGTCGGCCGTGTGCTGCGATGACACGATCCCGCGCACGACATCTCCCTTCGTGTGGTCGAAGTCGCGCGGGATGTGATCTGGCTGTTCCGTCCGTTTGGTGCGAACACGCGGCTCCAGCGGCGGGACTCCGAGTTTCTGTGGGTCAGTGTCCTCAACCTCACCGCCGAGCCCTTCGGCTCCTTCGGCGCGCAACACGATCACCAGCCGATATTCCTTCACATGCCGCACGAAGATTTGCACGCCGGGAATCTTGATGCCGGCGTCGAGCTTTTCGCACAGCTTCATGGCGATGTCGCTGGCGACGCGACCGGCGCGGCGGTCGGTGATATTACCGCTCTCGTCCACCGTGCAAAAGTTGCCTCGGATCGCCACGTCGTGCGGGCCGAGTTCAAAGTCGATGCCCAAGGCCTCCAGCACTCCGCGACCGATCTGGTACTGTAACGGATCGTAACCGAACAGACCGAGGTGTCCCGGCCCGCTCCCCGGTGTAATTCCCGGCAGCACCGGAGTGCTCAGCCCCAACGTGCCTCGTTTCGCGAGCGCGTCCAAATTCGGAGTCTGCGCGGTTTCGAGTTCCGTCAATCCGTCCGGCGTCAGCGGCAGCCCGCCCAGTCCGTCGGCGACGAGCAACACAATCTTCGAGCCATTGTTCGTGTTCAGCTTGCGAGTCAGGCCGTGCAGGTCAGGCATGTTCTAACGGTCTCAAGTTTGTGTAACGAAGAAAGGCATCATTCGGCGAGAACGGTAAGTGCTAGCGGTGTTGCCGACAAGTAAGCTGCTAGTACTTTGTCACCGCTTGAATTTCGGTTGAGCCGGCACGCGCTAGCGTCCGGTTTGTGCAGCAAGAACCGGGGCGGTGGTTTCCCGCGGACGCCCTCTTGGCAATAATGCTACGTCGTTGACTGACGTCTGAGCGAGTCAGAACGACTAGGCTTCGCAGGAGAGAGACCGCGCGATGAAAGCGAAACACTGTTGGGTTTGTTTGGCATCGAGTTTGTGTTGGGCCGTGTTGACTTTCTCGGTCACGAGACCGCTGGCACGCGCTCAAGACGCCGCGAACAAGTCGGTCAAGCTGCCGACGCATGCGGCGTACTGGGTCAACTCCGCGCCGATCACGAACGAGATGCTCTCCGGCAAAGCGGCCCTATTGTTCTTCTTTGACGCGCAGAACATGAGTGTGTCCGATGGTTGGAGAAGACTGCTCACGACCGCTGAAAAGTTTGACGGGCAGCCGGTGATCTTCATTGCGGTCAACAGCGGCACGTCGCGAGCACAGTTAGAGGGCTATCTGCGAAAGAACCAAGTTCCCTGGCCGGTGATCTGTGATGCGGACAAATCTTTTGAGAGCCAGTTCGAGTTCGAGATCTCGTCGCAGAGCCCGCAGCAGTTCCGATTGCTGATGCCGGACAGTTCGCTGGTCACGGCTCAGATGAACAACATCGAAGGGGCGGTCACCGACGCGCTGCGAAATGCCAGGTGGAAAATCGAACGGACGGAAATCCCATCGCAGTTGCAGTCGGCGTGGCTGGCGATCGAGTTCGGCAAGTATCCCGATGCGGCCTTGGCGTTGAAGAAGTACCTCAATGGCAAAGGGGCGCTGAAAGAGGCGGCTCAGAAGTTGAACCAGTTCGTGATGGATGACCTCACCGCGCAAGTGGATGTGGCGGAGAAGTTGCTGACCAACGAGAAAAAATGGGAGGCTTACAAGCGATTTTCGGTGATCCCGACCAAGTTCAAGGGCTACAGCGTGCCAGCGGATATCGCGACGAAGATCAAAGAACTGTCAGCCGATGACGCGGTCAAAGAAGAACTCGCCGCCGCGAAGGTGCTCGACTTGGCCAAGCAGTCGGCGTCAAAATCCGCTTCGGGCCGCAAGGGCGCGATCAAGCAGTTGCAAAACCTGGTGAAGGACCACCCGAACACCGAAGCCGCTCAAGAAGCGGAGCAGTTGCTCAAAGAGACGGCTCAGTGACCTGGATGCTCCTTGGCGCGGCAGAGCCGCAACCAAACTAACCCGAAGCACCAGCGAGGCACGCCGCGGCGGATTCACAGAACTTCGATTGCAAGATCGCCGTCACTTGGAACGCCCGCCCTCGCTCGCGCTTCGGGTGAGTGTGTCGGTCTCCGAATTCTTTGCGTGGCGAAAAGATTTTCAACGTTGGCAGTGCAGTGCACTACAGTGCAGTGCAATGCAGTGTCCGGGACACTTCGTTAACTCACGTACGAATCAAACACGCGCACCTGTCTCCAATTCGGCTTGTTCTCCGCAAGTTGACGGTCATCCGCCGGTCGTTTGAGCGGAGCGACATTCTGGCGGGCCGCCGAAAGCCCAGCAAGCCAGATACCGTTTGCCCGTCCTGTCGCGCCCGCTAGACTTTGCCCGCCTTTCGGAGACCCATGAATGAGCAAACTGTCGAACGCTTCCGACGACCAATCCCAAGACCCGCGGCTGATTCCGCACACGCCGGAGTGGTTTGCATTCCTGCGCGACACGTTGGGCGAGGCGGCGTGTCGGCAATTGGGCTTTTACGTGATCCCTCCCGACTGGGTGCTGTCGGTGGTGATCCCGGTCTACAACGAGCGGGAGACGTTGATGTCGCTCATTGATCACGTCCGCTCCGTACCGATCCGCAAGGAATTGGTGTTGGTCGACGATTGCAGTCGCGATGGTACTCGCGATTTGTTGCAGCAGTTTCAGGCCAAACTCTCCGCCGCTGAGCCTGACCCGTGGAACAGCTTTCAGATTTTGTACCACGAAAACAATCGCGGCAAAGGGGCCGCCGTCCGTACGGGATTTCAGGCCGCTCGCGGGAACGCCGTGATCATTCAAGACGCCGACCTGGAGTACGATCCGTCGGAGTACCCGGTTCTGCTGCACCCCATCCTCGAAGGCAAAGCTGATGTGGTCTTTGGCAGCCGATTCCTCGGCGACCAACCGCATCGCGTGCTCTATTATTGGCACTACCTGGCCAATAAATTTCTGACGACGCTGTCGAACTGCTTCACGAACCTGAACCTCACCGACATGGAGACCTGCTACAAGGTCTTCACACGCGAGGTCATCCAGCAGATCGCGCCGACGCTGCGGCAAGAGCGATTCGGCATCGAACCCGAAATCACGGCGAAGGTCGCTCGGCATGGCTTCCGCGTCTTCGAGATGTCGATCAGCTACTCCGGCCGCACCTACGAGCAAGGCAAAAAAATCGGCTGGCGCGACGGCTTTCAAGCCTTGTGGTGCATCGTCCGCTACGGCCTGTGTGACTAACCACATCCACAAAGTGCGTCGTACGACTCCGGTTATCCCTCGATCGCTTTAGCCACCGATGCTCTCATCTTTTCGACTCCCATGCGAGCAACTTCCAGGGCGTCTTGTTTCCAGTATCCGGGATTGAAGAGTTCCAACGACAGCACGATCGGGCGGTCGGGACGGATGACGGCTCTCAGAATCTCGGTCATCGGAGCGATCCCGTCGCCGGGATAAACACGGTCTTTATCGGCGATCTTGTCTCGCGGCGGATCGGCCGGGTAGTCGTTGACATGAAAGACTTGTACCGCCTTGCCACTGAGAAGATTCAGGCCGGTAAAGTCGGAGCCACCTTTGTAGAGGTGATAGATGTCCGGCAGGATGCAGGCATCGGGATGCGCGCTTTCGAGGGCCACGAACGCGGTCTCGCCCAGGCGGGAAAGACATTTGGAAAAGCCCCAAACTTCGCACTCCGGGACGATACCGAACTGTTGGCCGAGTTCACAGAGTTGCCGATAACGTTCCGCCGCCTTGAGCAGATCGACCGGGCCTTTATCGTGAGCACCGACCGGCGGCGCGGCGATTCGCTTACCGCCGAGCTGCTGCAAGCGGTCCATGTCGCGCTTGGCTTCTTCGAGTCCTTTTGCTCGTTCAATATCGTCGTCAACGATCCAGCGCGCGAACCCGATCGCGCTCTCGACCGTCAGCCCCAAGTCGCGAATTTTCTGGCCAAGGTCTTTCAGCGAACCGCCTGATTTGAGAAACGTGTCGATCGTGCCCATCCACGGCTCGATGGCGTCGTATCCTGCATTTGCTGCGATCTCGACCTCGCGATCCAAGCCGACGTCTTGTCCACGAATCGTGCTGGTGTTGAGGCTGTATCGCACCAGCGGCTTGCTTGGTATTTGGGCTTTTTCGCTCGCCGCGAGCTCACCACGACGAGTGGCGACGACGGAAAGAACTCCCGCACCTAAAAGGTCTCGGCGAGTCAATGGTGAATCGGTCATCATGAACTTTCGAGAATGTTGTTGAGTATGAAAAGCGGAGTGCTGAAAGCGGCCGAGATTGTAATGCTCCGCGCACCGAGCACGAGTCTTGAGCGATCGTGCGTCCGCGGTGGCTGACGCTGCCAGCGTCGGCATGTGGACGCTGGCTGCGTCTGGTGCGTGGCCTGGAAGGCAACTTGTCTCGCCTGTGACGTTGACCTAGACTGCACGCGCCTGAGTTGCGATTCACGATTTGTCGCAATGGATCGGCCGTCGCCCGTTATCGCTTCGCGATGGAGTTGCCTCATGCGTGCTTTGAGATGGTTCACACTGTGTTCCGTGGCGTTATGTCTTCTCTCGCTGACGTGGAGTACCGGCCCGTCACGAGCTCAAGACAAGACCGACAAGCCGGCTCCGAAGGTCGAGAAGACGGACAAGACTCCGGCTGACGACTCCAAAGGCGAGAAGCCCGACGAATACTACGAGCTGATGAAGTTGTTCGTCGATACGTTCGAGCAGATCGAACGCAACTACGTCAAGGACGTTGATCGCAAGCAGCTTATGCAGTCGGCGATTCGTGGCATGGTCACGCAGCTTGATCCGTATTCGAACTACATCAGTCCCGATGAGTTGAAGCGATTCAATCAAGAAGTCGAACAAGAGTTCGGCGGCATCGGCATTCAAGTGCAGATCGACCCGAAGTCGCGACGCCTGATGGTTATGACTCCGCTGCCGGGCACTCCGGCGTACAAAGCGGGTGTCAAGTCGGGCGACGTCATTTTCGAGATCGAGACCAAGAGTTCCGAAGGAGTCACGCTCGAAGAGGCCGTGAAGATTTTGCAGGGCAAACCGGGTACCGACGTCACGATCGGCGTGCAGCATGCGGGGCAAGAGAAGATCGAGCAGATCAAAATCACGCGAGCGCTCATTCAAGTGGCGACGGTACTGGGAGACACTCACAAGTCCGACGACAGTTGGAGCTTTATGCTCGATGGCGACTCGAAGATCGGCTACCTGCGACTGACACACTTCGGCCGCCGCAGCGGCGATGAGTTGCAAGAAGCGCTTGAGTCACTCCAAACCGACGGCATGAAGGGCCTGATTCTCGACATGCGGTTCAACCCCGGCGGACTATTGTCGCAAGCCACTAAGATCGCCGACTTGTTCCTCGAACAAGGCACGATTGTCAGTGTGAAGGGCCGCAACTCGCAGGACCGTTCCTGGACGGCCGAGAAGGAAGGCACCTTCTCCGACTTCCCGATGGCGGTGCTCATCAATCGTTTCAGCGCTTCGGCCAGCGAGATCGTCGGCGCCGCGTTGCAGGACCACAACCGAGCGGTCCTCGTCGGCGAGCGTTCCTGGGGCAAAGGGAGCGTCCAAAACGTCATCGAACTCGACGGCGGCAACAGCGCTCTCAAGCTGACGACCGCCGAGTACCTGCGTCCCAATGGCAAGAACATTCATAAATTCCCCGGCTCGAAAGACCAGGACGAGTGGGGTGTGTCACCGCTCAAGGATCACTTGATCGAGTTCACGGCCAAGGAACTGCAAGACTACCTCGAATACCGCCGCCAGCGAGACGTCATCAGCAAAGAAGGACCGCCGAAGGCCGAGTTCGCCGACCGCCAACTCAATGGCGCAATCGCGTATCTGAAGAGTGAACTGTCCGGTGAAAAAAGAGACGGCGACAAAAAGCCCGAAGAGAAGAAAGACGGCGACAAGAAACCGGAAAACGCGGCGAAGTGACCCCACCCGCTCTGTTCCCTGTCCCCGCCGGGAAGAGGGCTAGCGCGGCCGAGCCGCAGCCAAGTGTGGCACGTCGCTCCGCGACGTGAATTCGCGTCGCGGAGCGACGCGCCACAATAGAGCGCAAGAAAACAACAAACCCCGCGATAACCGCTTAGGGGGGAGGGGTCGCCCGAGTCGGCTGACTCACATCTGTTCGGATTCCCCTCGATGCTCTTGGCGATCGAATCCTCCTGTGACGAGACCGCAGCCGCCGTCATCCGGCGCGACTTGACCGTTCTCTCGAACATCGTCGCCAGCCAGAACGAGTTGCACGAACGCTACGGCGGTGTCGTGCCGGAAATCGCATCGCGAGCACACGTCCGCTGTATTCTGCCGGTGATCGATGAGGCTCTGCGAAAGGCCGATGCGACGCTGTTTGACCTCAAAGCGATCGCGGTTGTCACGCAGCCCGGTTTGGTCGGATCGTTGCTTGTCGGGCTGACTGCCGCGAAGACGTTGGCGCTGGCGACTGGTTTGCCCCTGGTGGCGGTCAATCACATTGAAGCTCATCTGTACGCCTGCCGAATGCTCGCGGGGCGAGATGTGTTTCCGGCGATCGGATTGGTCGTGAGTGGCGGGCACACGAATATGTATGACTGTCACGGCCCGACCGACTTCGAATGGCTCGGCGCCACAATCGACGACGCCGCGGGCGAGGCGTTCGACAAGGTCGCTCAAATCCTCGGGCTGCCGTTTCCCGGCGGGCCGGCGATTGAGCAAACGGCTCGCACCGGCAACCCAAAGGCATTCCCGTTCCCGCGCGTGTTTCTGAAAGAGGATCGTCTGGAGTTCAGCTTCAGTGGCTTGAAGACGGCGGTGCTTTACAAAGCGACCGGCGTCCCCGGCTCGCGCGAACCGGTGCCGGAGCTGACTCCGTCGCGAGTCGCCGATCTGGCCGCGAGCTTTCAAGAGGCGGTCGTCGACGTGCTGGTCGGCAAATGCCGCCAGGCCCTCCGCTTGAAAGGCCGCCCGCGACTGCTAGTCGGCGGCGGCGTCGCGGCGAACGGCCGTTTTCGCGAACGGCTGGAAGCGATGTGCCGCTCGCACAAGGTTGAGCTGTTCATCGCCCCGCGCGAGATGTGTACCGACAACGCTGCGATGGCCGCCATCGCCTGGGAACTCTTCGAGCGCGGCCAATTCGCCCCCCTTGACGTCGATGTCACCCCCGGTTTGGTGCGCAAACCCAAGCCGGCCGCTTCGTAGTTCCGCCGTCATTCCCATCGCGCGGGATGGCAACTACAGTACGCCGTCCTTTCGGCCAGTCCGATGGGGTTTTGGTGCCCCAAGCGTCACCCAGGTGGCTCCGGTGATGGGCCGGTCAAAAAAAGGCGATCAAAATTCAAAACAAAGACGTCATTCGGAAGACTCGACTGTAATTATGGACAACAGCGTGCAGTGGCTGACGGCGCATTGGCAGCTTGCTCTGCCGATGGTCTTAGGTGCCGTGGCGGTGTGGGGACTGATGCCCAAAGGGGAGCATCGGTCGAAGCTGATTCCTTGGCTGATCGGTGTGACGGCCTTCGGCTGGATGGGAGCGACGCTTTTACGGCCCACGGCGGACGTCGTTCAAGATCTGCTCTTCGCGCTGTTCGCGGGAGTCGCCGTTTTGGCCGCGTTGTTGATGATCACCAACCGTAACCCAGTATATTCCGCCTTATGGTTCGCGGTCGTGACGCTGAGTGTCTGCGGCTTGTTCTTGCTGCAATCGGCTCCGTTCTTGGCTTCGGCGACGGTGATCGTCTACGCGGGAGCCATTATCGTCACGTTCCTGTTCGTGATCATGTTGGCTCAGCAAGCCGGAGCCACTTCCTACGATCAACGTGCTCGGCAGCCGGGCGTCGCGGCGTTCACCGGCTTCGTGCTGCTGGGGGCGTTGTTGTTTGTGCTCACACCGCCCCAAGGAGCCGCTTCGAACAGCGGCCCGCGCGGTTTCGCGTCATTGAAATTGCCGAGCAGAACGGCCGCGTCCACTCCGGACGTGACGGCAAACGAAGCGACAAGGTCTGCAACGCCCGCGGGTTCGCGCCGCGCTGATCTCTCGCAGTCAGTGCCGCAATCGACAAGCACGGCGACAGTCGCAACCTTCGGTACAATGCGCGGTCTCGGCCGCTCATTGTTCGGCGATTATTTATTCGCGGTCGAATTGGCCGGCACTCTGCTGTTGGTCGCGTCGATCGGAGCCATCGTGATCGCGCCCAAGCGGTCGAGCGGAAAGTTGTGAGACTCGTAGGCTGGGCGCTCCGCCCGACCGTGACGGGCAAGAGTGCCCGTCCTACATCGGAGTCTTGAATGGTCACTCTGACAAACTACCTGATCGTCGGCGGCATCTTGTTCGTGCTCGGTGCGATCGGATTTCTGGCGCGACGCAATTTGATCACGATGATGCTGTCCGTTGAGATGATGCTGCACGGCGTCTCGTTGAACCTCGTGGCATTCTCAAACTTTCATCAGAACTTCCAAGGCCAGGCCTTCACGGTCTTCATTCTGACCGTCGCGGCGTGCGAGGCGGGAATCGCCTTGGCGTTGATCCTCGCGCTGTATCAGCGACACAAGACGCTGGACGTTTCCATCTGGAGCCAGTTGGGTGAAGAGGACGTGGCGAAGCAGGCAGACACAGACAGCAGCCCACCAACCAAGATGCGGGCGCCGGAATTCCCACACCTCACACCATCGGGTCGGATACCCGCGCTTCCCAATCGGCCAGCGGTGGGCGTTAGTCCACCGGTCAAGACAGCGACGTCCCACGGAATCTCATCGAACCGGAGGGCTGACGCCCCCCGCTAGCCTGCATTGCATTTTAGGAGACTTTCCACCGTGGCTGAACTCACGACGGTGTTGCTCTGGCTGATCCCTGGAGCACCGCTGCTGGCGAGCCTTGTCATCGCATTTTTCGGTCAAGCTGTGTTGCGTGGACGGAGTCATGTGCCGTGCGTCGCCGCGCTGGCCGTGTCGACCGCGATCTCGTTCTACATGGTCTTCGTGGGAGTCCCCTCGGCGATCCAGCAGGAGAAGGACCAACGGCGACCGATCGACAGCGTGGCACAAGCCGCGGTTGTCACTCCGCCAATCGACTGGTTGGTGACGGACAACCTCAATGTCCGAGTCGACATTCAGGCCGACGCGATGACGGCGTTGATGCTCGTCACGGTCACGTTCGTCAGTTTGTTGGTGTCGATCTACGCTAGCGGCTACATGCAGGGCGATCCCGGTTATGCGCGTTTCTTTGCGGCGTTTGCCTTGTTCGTGTTCTCGATGTGCATGCTGGTGTTGGCCAACAATTTTCTGCTGTTGTATGTGTTCTGGGAGGCTGTGGGGGTTTGTAGCTATCTGTTGATCGGCTTCTGGTTTCAACGCCCCAGCGCGGCGGCGGCGGCTCGCAAGGCGTTCGTGGTGAACCGTATCGGGGACTTCGGGTTCATCATGGGCATCTTCCTGATTTGGAATACATTCGGGACGGTTAATTTTGCCGAAGTTTTC
>CAYSHJ010000687.1:0-6960 GCA_964430385.1 uncultured Planctomycetaceae bacterium | reverse complement strand
TCATCTGCGGCCGAGCCGGCATCTCGCAGGGGTTTCTCACGGGCCGCTCGACGATCACGCTGCGAGCACGCACGCACTTCGAAACGGAGAAAAATGCGGACGTCATTGTCGTCACCGAAATTCCGTATCTCGACACGCGCGACCGCATCCGCGTTAAGCTCGAAGAACTCGTCAAAGATGAAAAGATCAAAGGCATCGCGCGAGTTGTCGACCTGACTGACCGCAACATCCCGAACTGGCAAGTCCGACTACACATCGTCCTGAAGCGCGACGCCGACAAAGACGTGGTGTTGAATCAGCTCTTCCAGTTCTCGCCGCTACAGCAGACTGTCAGCGTCATTTTGCTGGCTCTTGTCGGCAACCGGCCGCAGGTGCTGACGATCAAGGAATTGATTCAGCAATTCATCCTGCATCGCGTCGACGTGATTCGCCGGCGGACGGAGTTCTTGCTCAGCGAAGCCCGCAAGCGCAAGCACACGGTCGAAGGCTTGATGATCGCGCAGATCGACATTGATCAAGTCATTCAAACGATCCGGCAATCTCCCAGCCGCAGCGAGGCAAAAGTCCGGCTGCAACAAATTGGCGTCCCCGCGGAACTCATCGCAAGGGCACTCGGTGACGGCGGCTTTCAAGCGTTTCAAGACGAATACGGCACGCGGCCGTCGTACTCGTTGTCGCCAAATCAGTCGGAAGCAATCGTCTCGATGCAGCTCGGCTCGCTGGCGAACCTCGAACGGGAGAAGCTCGCCGAAGAATTCCACAAGCTGCTGGCCGACATCCTCAGCTACCTGCACTTGCTGTCGGACGAGGCTCACATTCGGGCCGTCGTGAGGCAAGACATGCTCGACATGCAGGAGAAGTACGGCAGCAAGCGCCGCACCGCGATCGAGGACGCCGAGGCCGAAGACGTTCACCGCGACGAACTGATCACCGAAGAAGCGATGGTCGTGATTCTGTCGCAGCGTGGCTACATCAAGCGGACGCAGTTGACGGAATACGAGGCTCAAAACCGCGGTGGCAAAGGGGTCATCGGGGCTAAGACCGAAGACGACGACCCGATCCAGCACCTGTTCCTGGCCAGCACTCACGATTGGTTGCTGTTCTTCACCGACAGGGGCAAGGTCTATTGGTCGAAGGTGTACGACCTACCGCTCGGCACTCGTACTGCGAAGGGTCGGGCACTCGTCAATCTGCTGTCGCTCTCGGACGGCGAGAAGGTTTGTAGTTGCGTTGCCGTGCGTGAGTACGACGAGCGGTTCTTGATGATCGCGACTCGTAACGGCGCCGTGAAAAAAACGCCGCTCGCCGAGTACTCGCGTGTCAAGCAAGGAGGCATCATCGCGATCTCGCTGTTGGAGGGAGACGCCGTGATCGAAGTGCAGCTGGTCACCGCCGGGCAAGATGTACTGATTGGCACGGCGAATGGCATGGCCATTCGGTTCTGCGAGTCGGATGCGAGAAGCATGGGCCGAGCGACTCAAGGCGTTCGCGGCATCAGGCTGTCAAAGGACGATTTTGTCGTCGGCATGGTGATCGCCGATCCGGCGATGACGCTGCTGACGGTCAGCCAAAAAGGTTTCGGCAAGCGAACTCCTTTCGGGACGGGTGAGGCCGAAGGGGCTGCCGCCTCGGCAAGCGAGCAGAATGGAGACAGCGTCGGCGACGAAGGTACGACAACGGACACGCTGGCGGCCGGTGCGGACGCTGACGATTCGGCTTCGCCCGCTGAGGCGGCTGACGTTGAAGCTGGCGACGACTCGGTCAGAAGCGGCATGCAGTACCGCCGTCAGGGCCGCGGCGGAAAAGGTGTTCGCGACATTCGCACATCCGCGCGCAACGGCAAGGCGGTGGACATCGCCGCTGTCACCGACGCCGACGAAGTTTTGATGGTCACGGCCAGCGGCAAGGTGCAACGTATACGAGCGGCCGACATCAACATCATTGGCCGCAACACGCAGGGCGTGCGAGTCATTCGCCTGGAAGATGACGACACGCTCGTCTCGATGGCCCGCATCCCGGCGGAGATCGCGAAAGTGGACGATCTCACATCCGAGGAGCGCACGAACCCCTGATCTGGGGCTTGGCCGACCCTTCCGTAAATCAACCGCCGTTCTCCGCGATCCGCGCCTTGACCAGCTTCCGTACAAGGGCGGCCGGCAGAATCACTCCTGCGCCACGTGGCACAAAACACAACTGGCGGTCAACGACTGGCGGTTGATGCGATGATCGCCCTCCCGATACGGCGTCAGCTCGCTATGGCAGTGCCGGCAATCGAGGCCGCGGTCTGCGGTCGCGCGGTGAACATTTTCGAAGTGCCAGAATGCCTCGCGAGACTGCGACAGTAACTCCGAGATGTTGTGACAAGTCGCACAGCGCGACTCGTTGGGCACCGTGGGCCGCGGGGGAACTTCGAGTTCCTTGAGCAGCGCGCGAGCTGCGACGCGGCCGGTGACGATGCACGGTCCCAGAAACGTTCCTTCGAGTGCTGCTTTTCCGTTGATGCCCGCGAGGCCCGTCAATTCGCCAACGGCGTACAGGCCGGGGATCGTCTGCTTCTGCCTGTCGAGTACGCGGCACTGCAAGTCGATCGCCACGCCTCCCATGCTCTTGCGAGTCAACGGAAATGTCTGCACGGCGTAATACGGCGGTGTCGCGATCTTGGGTGACGCCTTGTTTGAAAACTCCGGCTGGCCGGGGCCGAAGCGGCCGAAGTCGGTGTCCTCGCCTTGCTCCACCAGTTCGTTGTAACGAGCCACGGTCTCGACCAAGTTCTTCACGGGCAGGCCGGCCAGCTCCGCCAACTGTTCGAGCGTGTCGGCCTTCTGCACCAGGTCTGTGTTTTGCAGGATGAGCTTTTCGACCGTCTTGAAGTCGCCCCAATCTGAGCCGGAGACGCTGAAGAACGGTTTGCCAGCTTCGTCGAAAATGCACCAGCACGTCGTGTCCTTTTGCTTGAGCAGAATCGGCATGACCTCCTTCGCCCAACCGTGGAAATTGGCGAACCTCCGGCCCGCGGCATTCACCAGAATGCCGTACAAGTTCGTGGCGTTCAGCCCGCGGTTGCTGCCGGGATAGCGCGGATCGGGCAAGCCGGTGAAGTAATTCCATTGGTAGTCCATGTGGACGAGTTCACCGCCGACAGCTTGAGCCATCTGGTGACCGATCCCGATGGAATTCCTGCCGGAGCCGGCCAGGATGCGAGCCGGAAAGCGAAACTCGGCGGGCCAGAATTCGCGGACCATGTCCAGATTGCTTTGAAACCCGCCGGTCGCCAGGACCACGGACTGGCCACGCAGTGCGCGTTCGCGGCCGGTTCGCAGGTCGCGAACAAGCACGCCGACGACGCGGCCTTCGTTCGTGAGCAACTGCTCGACTTTGCTCATCCATGCGAAATCGATGTTGCCCAGCTCCAAGCAAGCACGATAGATCGGCGTGACCAAACCAATGCCGCGTCCCATCGGCTGATGCTCGCGGGGGACCGAGTTGCCGGACGACGCCACTACCTCGGAGAATCGCACGCCCAACTCGTCGAGCCAGTCGTAGATGTCGCGGCGCGAATAATCGACGTAATAGCGAACCCAGTCCGTGTCCGGGTCTTCGCCCCAGCGAAGAAAATCCTGAAAGGCCAAGTCCGGAGAATCCTGGATGCCAGCTCGTTCTTGCGCCGGAGTCGCCACGATGCTCACACTTCCCTGCGACATGACGGCATGTCCGCCGAAGACGGACGACATGTCGATCACGGTGACCTTTGCGCCGCCGCGTCCGAGATCGAGTGCCGCCGACAACCCGGAAATGCCGGCACCCACGACGATCACGTCGGGAGATTCGTCTGATGCCATTGGTTTCGCGGTGTCCTGCGATGGCTCGGTGCGCGACTGATCGGTCTGAATTGCAGTCCGGGCGTCGTTGGGCGCGTTGGCCGGTGAGCAACCGCTGAGCTGCGGAACGATCACGAGCAAAGCGACCACAAGGTAGGCGAATTCCAATACGTGACCGCGCGGTCCCGGGAGAGCCAGGCTCCCGCCCAGCCGTTCGCGCGGCGGTTCGGCGGAAGCGTCGCCCTCCCGAAACAGCGCATGCAGTCCTTGGAATCCGGAGACAGCGCTGCACCAATCTCTGCGAGTGTGGTTGTTCATAAGAGAGCCAGCTCACGGTTGCAGCACGACTTCGGTTTGATCAAGAACCGGATATCGATGCCCGAGGCCATCTCGTGCTACAAGTTCTTTTTGATCGGCGTGTAAAATATTTAGCAGCAGTTCGGTGCAGCCGAGTGAGTTGTGAGCGATGAATGCCAACCGCAAGGCGGAGCTGCCGTGCGTTTCGTCGAATGCGGTGGCGTCCAGTGCGAGCACAGGGCCGGTCTCGACCTGATAGAACATTTCGCGTTCACTCACCATGAAACCAACAGGAGGCTAACGCGGCGGGATCAGCCCCTCGGGCTTGTCGAGCCACAGGTAGTGTCCGTGGTCGGCCGTGACGATCAGCACGGTCTCTTGCCAATTACTGTGCTTTTCGACCCAATCCGTGATGACTTGAAAGGCTTTATCGCCGCTGTTCACTGCGCCGATGGAGTTGTCGAGGTTGTTGTCGTGATTGGCCCAGTCGACGTCTCCGGCTTCGACCATCAGCCAGAAGCCTTTCCGGTTCTGACCAAGCACGGTCAAGGCGGCGGTGGTCATGTCGGCCAGTGACGGGTTCTCGGCGAGATCGGCTGCCGAGTACGACTCGGCTTTGCTAGCACGACCGGGAGCGGGTTGGAAATCTCCGTCGGCGGTGGTGAACGGGAGATGTCCTTTCGCGGAAGCAATGCCATAAAACCCAAACAGCCGGCTGCCGGATTTGGCGGCTTTCTGAGCGGCCGCCGTCAGTCCGTCGCGGCCGCTGACTCCGGGGGCCCGCTCGGCGACGACATATCGGCCGCCGTTGGTCACGTCGATGGCCTTGCGATCGGCGTCCGTCAACCAACGATTCCCTGGGACAAAATTGGCTCCCTGGCCTTTTGACTTCGTGTTCCCGGTCAGCAACGCCGTCCCGGCGTTCACCAGCGCTTGGCCGGTTTTCGTCGCCGTGTCGCCGAAGCCGCCGCCGATCAGCACATCGAGTCCCGGTAGCGGCTGCGGGTGCGAGATCGACGGCAGGCCGAGCAAGTCGCGCGTCAAATCCTGACAGTCGTCGCGATCGACGTTATGCGCATACGAGCAAGCGGGCGTGGCGTGACTGATCGGCACGCTGGTGACGGCTCCGACCGCGAAGCCGGCGGCCTGCATTTCATGAGCGACCGGCGTCACGGGGTGGCCGGCGTCATCGACGTTGATGGCATTGTTGTAGCTCTTCACGCCAGTGGTCATGGCCTCGGCCGTGCTCGCGGAATCGGGGACAGCATGCTCGCCTTTACTTTTGCCACCGGGGGCGCGGCCAGTCAGGTAGAAAATGTCGTCAGTCAGGGGAGCCCACGGGGTCGGGCCACCCTTCGCGACGTTGTAACCGCCCGGCTGTTTGCCGCCGGGATTGAGCACCTTCTGCGTATCCACGTCGTTGTCGGTGCCGTCGTTGTGTGGCGCGACGCACATCCAACCGAATTGGGTTGTACCGCCGGCCGTCTCATTCTGGAAATGTGTCCCCGTGCCACGGCCTGCGGAGTAGCTGATTCGCTTCTCGTTGTAGATCGCCGCCGCGTAGGTCGTCTGCCAATCCATGCCGTCGAAGATCATCAAAATGACGTACTTCTTGCCAGCCGCGAACGCCGCGCGTTGCAACACCGCCAGATCGGTCTGGTCAAGGTACTCCGCATTGGGATTAAGTGTGTTCGAGGGGACGCGGCCATAAATGCGTCTCAGTGCCGCCTCGCTGCGATATGCGCTGTTCGTTCCGGTGTAGCTGCCGAGATCGACTCCCGCTCCGGCTCCCTTAGTCCCGAAGGTGTAAACGGGGATTAGCCGATTGCTGTGCGTCCCCCATTCCTTGTAGTTCTTAGGGTCCACGCCCCAGTGTGCGACCGGCGACTGTCCGTCTCGAATCGCCGCCGTTTGCAATTCCCGCAGGTGATCGTGATCGCCAGCGAGAAATGTTGCGGCCGTCAAGCCGACCAGCGACAGACCGAAACCCAGGGAACTAAGCGTCTGAAAAGTCATTCCAAAGACTTTCTGGAACAGAACTGCGAAGCGGCTCAGTCCGACAACGTGTCGAACCGGTGACAAGTTGTCGGCGAACTCGCTCATTGGCAAGCGACTTGGTCTTGGTCCGCACCACGAGCCGTCCGTTCTATATCGTTATCGCCGAAGGCGATGTTTTTCTGACAAAGTTTTGGAAGTCAATTAAGCCACGGATCAAACACGGATCAAACACGGATCCGAACAACCAACGGATTGCATCCAAGTCCGTGTTCAATCCGTGTTTCATCCGTGGCCAAGAATTCCGGCTTGCGGCTTCGCCGCGTTACGAATTCTCAGCAACGGATAGCGAAGGAGACACTTCGTTGTTGACGGTGCAAGTGGATAAGACCGCGCCAACGGCCACGCTTTCGACGTCGCTGTCGGCGGCTCAGCCGACGAACGCGGCGACGCTACCGATCAGCCTCAATTTCAGTGAAGCGGTCGATGGGCTGTCGCTGGACGATTTGGTGATTGGCAATGGTACCGCCAGCAACTTGGCGGGCAACACGTCTGCAAAGAGTGTTCTCGTCGGTGTCGGCAATGTTGCTCCGACAGCCAATGCCGAGACGTTCGATACGATCTTCGATTGGGAAGTTGACAGCCTAGGGATCAAGAAACTCGACGTGTAAGGCCTGGCTGTCAAACCAACAACCTTTGGCAAACCCCACTGGGCAACGCCGTTAACCATTTTCATGAGGCGAGTGCAAGGTATTGTTTGAGCAGGAGTTTGTGTCGTCGGCTGGCGGTGACGATGACCGGCTTGCCGGCGGCGGGTTTGTCTTTGTTATCGGGTCGATAGCGGGACTTC